>DATIGE010000028.1 GCA_035454885.1 bacterium | reverse complement strand
CGCGCCTCGTTCAGATTGGCCTTTTTCAGCTCGTCCAGACGGATGGCCTTGAACTCCGCGGCCGAGAGGCTCGAGTGGCCCAGGTAGGAGAAACGTTCGCTCTTCATCGTGGAGGCAAGGTCGGCGGGCGGAGCGGCGGTTGAACCCGAGGTGTCGGCGAACACGAGATTCAATCCGGTCTTCAAGAACGGAGCGAGATCGAAGCTCCCGTCGGGCCGGACCGCCACGGCGACGTCTTGGACGACAGCGGCCTGGACCGCCTCCTGAGCCAGCGTGCCTGCCCGAAGGCTTTCCAAGACCATCTCATCCGACGTCAGCCCCAACCGCGTCGCGGTTTCCTCCGGCAAGTTGACAATCCGGACGAATTGCGATCCCGCGCCCGCCTTCAGGTCGATGCGCGGGTCGTTGGAGATCGCCGTCTCCATCCGGTGCATCATCGCCTTCCTCCGGATACAATTCTCCGGCGGTTCGTTCGGCGGACACTCCACGCTCGAGGGATCGGCCGTGGCGCTCAAGGGATCGACCCTTCGGGCCGCAACCGTCGTGGAGGAATCGCTCGAATCCCCGGCCCCGCCGGCCGAACCGCCTCCTCCCGGTGTTCCGCCCGCTCCGTCCGCTCCGTACGGGTTCAGGGCCCCGTCCGGGCCGGGCGCAAGAGAGGGATCCGCTTTGTCGGATTTTGAGGAGGACTCCGAGGAAGCATCGCGGGGAGACCCGGTCGCGCTCATCCCCCCCGGCCCCATCTGCGGGCAGGCCCAGAGGGAACCAATGGCGACCAACACGGCCAAATGCTTGAAAACGGAGCTTATGGGCATAGGGCTTATTATAAGGAGATCGGCCTCTCCCATCAACGAGTTGCTAGGGGGCGACTCCTAATGCGCCTCTCCCCAATTGGGTCCGGAGCCCACGTCGACCTTGAGGGGCACCTTGAGCGCGGCGACCCCTTCCATCTCCCTCTTCACCATGGCGGAGAACGCCTGTTCCTCCGACTTCGGGGCCTCGAAGACCAGCTCGTCGTGGACCTGGATCAGCATCATCGCCCCGGGGAATTCCTTTTCGATCCGCGCCTGGATCACGATCATCGCCTTCTTGATCAGGTCGGCCGCCGTCCCCTGGAAGACCGTGTTGAAGGCCGTGCGCTCCCACATGGCCCGCACATTCGCATTGGGGCTTTCGAGGTCCGGAAACCGCCGCAGGCGGCCGAAGAGCGTCCGGACGAGCTTGTTCTTCCGCGCCTCCGCGAGGACCTGTTCCTTGTAAGCCGCCACGCTCGCGAATTGCGCGTAGTAGTTCCGGATGTAGTTCTCCGCCTCCGCGACCTCGATCCCCAGCTGCTGCGAAAGCCCGAAGGCCCCCTGGCCGTAGAGGACGGCAAAATTGACCGTCTTGCCGACGGAGCGCTGCGCCTTGGTCAGGCCGGCTTCCGCCGCTCCGAAGATTCCGGCCGCGGTCGCGGCGTGGATGTCCTTGTCCTCCGCAAAGGCCTTGACCAGCGTCGCGTCCCCCGACATGTGCGCGAGGATCCGCAGCTCGATCTGCGAGTAGTCCGCGGAAATGAGGACGTTGCCGTCTTCCGGGATGAACGCCTCGCGGATCTTCCTCCCCTCCTCCGTCCGGATGGGGATGTTCTGAAGGTTCGGGTCCGAGGAGGAGAGCCGCCCCGTGGCCGCCACCGTCTGGTTGAACGACGTGTGGATGCGTCCCGTTTCCGGGTTCACGAGGTCCGCGAGCGCGTCCAAATACGTGGACTTGAGCTTCGAGAGGATGCGGTACTCCAAGAGGAGTTTCGGGACCTCGTGCTTTTGGCCAAGCTCGGTCAAGACGTCGACGTCGGTCGAATAACCGGTCTTCGTGCGCCGGACCGACGGGAGTTTCAACTTCTCGAACAGGACCTGGGCGAGCTGCTTGGTCGAATTGAGGTTGAACTCCCCGCCCGCCGCCGCGTGGACCGCCCTCTCGATGCCTTTGAGCTTGGTCTCGTACTCGGCGGACGTCTTCCGGAGACGCGGCACGTCGATCTTCACCCCGTTCATCTCCATCCGGGCCAGGACCAGAACCAGCGGCATTTCGACCTCTCGGTAGAGCGTCTCCAGCCCTTCGCCTTGGAGCCTCGGGACCAGGAGGTGCCGCAGCCGGAACGTCACGTCGGCGTCCTCGCAGGAGTAATCGCGCGCCACGTCGACCTCGACCTCCGAAAAACTCTTCTCCTTCTTGCCCGTCCCGACCACCTCCTTGAAAGTGGTCGTCTTGTGCCCCAGGTGCTCCTGGGCCAATTGATCGAGATTGTGGGATCCATCGGGATTCAAAAGGTAAGAGGCGATCAGGGTGTCGTCCTGCAGGCCCTGCACGGTCACCCCGTGACGCCTCAACACCTCGTAATCGTACTTGGCGTTCTGCGCGAACTTGGGGATCCTCGGATCTTCCAGGATCGGTCTCAAAACGGGCCGGACCTCGTCCCAGGTCAACTGCTCCGGGGCCCCGAGGTAGACGTGCCCGACGGGGATGTAGAAGGCCTCCCCCGTCTCATGCGAGATCGAGACCCCGACGAGCTTTGCTCGCATCGTGTCGAGGGATGTCGTCTCCGTGTCGAAGGCGAAGCCCGCGGAGGCTTTCAATCCCTCCGCCAGATTCCTTAACGCTTCCGGCGTCAGGACGGACGCGTAGCGGTGCGTGGAGAGCGTCTTTTGGGGCGCCAGTTCGCCCAGGAATTTCCGGAACTCCAGCTCCTCGAACAGCTCCTTCAAGGCCGCCTGGTCCGGTTCCTTGGGCCTGAAGTCCTTCAGGTCGTATTCGAGGGGCACGTCCGTGACGATCGTGGCCAGCTCCTTGCAAAGCCGGGCCTGCTCCGCGAACTCGCGGAGCCTTTCCCCCATCTTCCCCTTCACCTCGCCGGATTTCTCCAGGAGATTCTCGAGGCTCCCGTATTCCTGGATCAACTTCGTCGCCGTCTTCTCGCCGATGCCCGGCACGCCCGGGATGTTGTCGGAGGAATCGCCGGCCAGACCCAGGATATCGGTCACCTGCTTGGGACCCACGCCGAACTTCTCGATCACCTCCGGCTCGCGGATGGCCCGGTCTTTCATCGGATCGTAGACGCTGATCTTGTCGTCGACCAGCTGCATGATGTCCTTGTCGCCAGTAACGATCACCGTCTCCCAGCCCTTCTTCTCGAATTTTTTTGCGATCGTGCCGATGACGTCGTCCGCCTCGTAGTTCGGGAGCTCCAGCACGGGGAGATTCAGGGCCTTCACGATTTTTCGAAAATACGGGAACTGCGGCACGAGATCCGGCGGCGGCTCGTCGCGGTTCGCCTTGTAGGCCGGGTACTTGTCGTTCCGGAAGGTCTTGCGGGCGACGTCGAAGACGACACCGACCATTTCGGGTTTCTCGTCCTTGAGGAGCTTCAAGAGCATCGAGGTGAACCCGAAAAGCGCGTTGGTCGGCAGTCCCTTCGAGTTCGAGAGGGGCCGGATGGCGTAGTAGGCGCGGAAGATGTAGCCCGAGGCGTCGATCAGGAAGAGACGGTTCATCCTCTTTCCCTTAACCTTGCCCTCGTGCTAGTGTCGATTTCAAATTTTACAGGAGACATCATGAAACGAATCCTTCTTTCGATCGCCTTCTTCCTCGCCGCCGCCTCCGCCGGAGCGCAGCCGGCGGTCCTGCCGGAATTGAGCGCCGACGTTCAGATGGTGAGGGGCGACCAGGTCTTCGGACAGGGAAAGATCTACATGAGCAAGACGGCGACCCGGATGGAGATGACCATGCAAGGCATGTCCCAGCCGCTGACCAACGTCAGCCGGCTGGACCGGAAGGTCATGTGGATGCTGATGCCGAACAAGACCTACATGGAGCAGCCTTTGCCCTGGGACCACGCCATCGTGAACGAAGTGCCGGCGGGATGGACCCAGGACTGTTCTCCCGGAGACCTCATCGACGGGCACCCGACCGACATGTGCCTGATCAAGGGAACGATCGCCGGCAGGCCGACGACAACGACGATTTGGAAGGCCAAGGACCTGAACGGCATCGTGATCCGGAACATGGGTGCGGGCAACTCCGGCATGGTCTTGAAAAACATCGTCACGGCGCCCCAGCCCGCAAATCTCTTCGAGATCCCGGCCGACTACAAGAAGGTGGAGATGCCGTCGGGGGTGGCCGGGAGGATGAAGAAGAGGGCGAAGTAGCCTAGATCAGCCTCGCTGCGTCTTTCGCGAAGTACGTCACGATCAGGTCCGCTCCCGCGCGGCGGATCGCCAAGAGCGTCTCCATCATGACGGCCTTTTCGTCCACCCAGCCCTTCTGGCCCGCCGCCTTGATCATCGAATACTCGCCGCTCACGTTGTAGGCGGCCACCGGGAGGTCGGTCGCCTCGCGCACCTTCGCAATCACATCCAGATAGGCGAGCGCAGGCTTGATCATCAGAATGTCGGCGCCCTCTTTTTCGTCGAGCCTCGCCTCCCGGACCGCCTCGCGGACGTTCGCCGGGTCCATCTGATAAGTCCTGCGGTCGCCGAACTTGGGCGCCGATTCCGCCGCGTCCCTGAACGGGCCGTAGAAGGCCGAGGCGTATTTGACCGCGTAGCTTAGAATCGACGTGCCGGAGAAGCCCGCGTCATCGAGGCCGCGGCGAATCGCCGCCACGCGGCCGTCCATCATGTCGGATGGGGCGACGATGTCGGCGCCGGCTTCGGCGTGTGAGACGGCGGTCCGGGTCAAGAGTTCCAAAGAGGGATCGTTCAAAATCTTCCCGTTTTCGACCATTCCGCAATGCCCGTGGCTCATGTACTCGCAAAGACAGACGTCGGTGATCACGATCAGGTCCGGGGCCTTGTCCTTGATCGCCTTGACCGCGCGCTGAGCGATGCCGTCGGCCTCATACGCGCCGGAG
>DATIGE010000027.1 GCA_035454885.1 bacterium | reverse complement strand
AGAAAGTGTAATGGATGCGTTTGGCTGCGAAACGGGCACGCCGAGCTCTGTCGTTATTTTGTTGATCTCGCCAGAGGACAGACCAAATGCATTTCCAAGGTGCTCATGTACAATATAAAGCGGCAACAAAGTGCGATCGACTTGACTTGCTCTGTCGAGAATTTGACTTTCAATATTCTCTGCCCCATCACAGTTTTTCGCAAGATTCACGATCTCAGACAGGTTGGGTGTGATTGATCGAGGTTCATCGGCAAGTTTGGTAATTTTGACGGCATTCGGTCGGGTGGTAGTCTTAATTGCGGCGGCCCGTCTGTGGACTGCTTCTCCACCGTAGAATTGCAGCAAATCTCGAACTTCCTGGTCTGTACCTTCGATCTGAACGAGAGTCCCATTTGGCAATTTTAAAGAGGCCTTTACCATTTCTATTTCCTCCGCTTTAAGTAGCGGGCGCCAGACACGCTTACAAACCATTAAAAAATAAGCGTTCTACACCCGATTATCACAACCAATCCGCGAATATCTTCACTCCGGTAAGCCAGTCACCCACTTCACTGATCCTTCCCACAAGTATGAGGCCCCCACCGCACCAAGGCCAATCAAAGCAAGCCCCCATGTAACGATTCCCGGGACACTCCAGCCTGACGAAATGTACTCTTTTTCATTCCTCAGGCCTATGGCGGTTTTTCATCCAAGGACGCGGCGAAGAGTGTTGCAAGATGGGACAGGCGGCGGAGTCCAAAGACCAAAGGCCAAGGCCAAAGGGCGGAGGCTAGCAAATTAAGAGTTCGGGAAGGATCAGCGGCCTCTCGTCTAAAACCCCTGGATCAACTCCTCCACATGCGACCCGGGATTGACGCCCCGGTAGATCTTCTGGATCTTGCCCTGGCCGTCGATGACGAACGTGTCGCGCGAGGCGAAGAAGAAGCCCGAGGAGCCGTAGGCCTTGGCGATCTTCTTGCCCGGATCGACCAGGAGACGGAAGGGGAGCCGATGCTTCTCCTTGAATTTTTGATGGGACGATTGGGAATCGAAACTCACGCCGAGGATGACCGCGTTCCTGCCTTCGAATTCGCGGATGTGGTCGCGGAAGCTCTGCGCCTCCTTGGTGCAACCCGGGGTGTTGTCCTTGGGATAAAAATAGAGAATGACCGTCTTGCCCCGGTAATCCTTGAGCGAGACCGGCATCCCCACGTCATCCGTGGTCGAAAACTCGGGAGCGGGATCCCCCGCCTGGAGCTCCCCGGCCCAGGAGGTCCGGCAACACAAGACCAGGGCCAGCATCAGGGCGTAGGGGATTATTTTTAGGAATTTTCGCCGTTTCATAGGGCGCATCCTACCCTTTCTCCCGGGCCCCGGACACCGAAAAGAATTCAGCGCGCGTGCCTAGGAACCATTGGAAAACGAGCGTGATTCTCAGAAAGGCTAAGAGGGCAGCTTCTTTTCAAGGCGGGTCACGCGGCGCTTCGTTTCATAGAGATCTTCGCCAAAAGCGTTGATGTCCGAGGAGAGAGATTCATGGACCTGGCCGATCTTGGCGTTCACGGCGGTAAAACCGGCGTCTACGTTCTTTCGGAGATCCATGAGGGCCGTCGATACCTGGGTAAATCGGGAATTGTTGAGGTTCCGCTCTTCTCGAGTTAGCTCCAGAAGTTCCTGATCACGCTCTTCGAGCCGGGAAAAGCGGGCATCGTTCTTTTTGTCCAACTCTTGGATGAGTCGAAGCAATTGATTGTCTCGGAATTCGCTTCTTTCGCCTTGCTCCCCAACGATTTTAAGAACTTCATCGATTTTTTGATCCATCGTCATACTGGCACCCTCCTTAAAGGTTCTCTTTTTCGACGTCAATCTTCGTGCACTTCCTGAACGAGAAAAATGAAATGCAATGATGGTGCCAACACGTTTGAGCGGGGAGTGAACGGAAACCGTCCGGAATTTCGGACGCAGGGACCGGGGTTTACGAAACCGGCGGGATCGAGTAAGTCTCGTGCCCTCGATGCCCTTCCTGGAATCCGATTACGTTCCCCCGCCCTTCTTCAACAACGGGCACGTCCAAACCGTTTTCGCCAAGGTCGGCCGAATCGTCGGCGGCGTGCGTTACCGGCGGGAGAGGATCGCCACGCCGGACAGGGACTTCCTGGACCTGGACTGGTCCCGCGCGGGCTCGAGGCCGGCCAAGCGCCTGGCCATCCTGTCCCATGGCCTCGAGGGGGCGTCGTCGAGGCCTTACGTCCTCGGCATGGTCCGGGCCTTGAATCGCCGGGGGTGGGACGCCCTGGCCTGGAACCTGAGGGGCTGCAGCGGGGAGCTGAATAAATTGGTGCGCTCCTATCACAGCGGCTCCACCGACGACCTGGAGGCCGTCATCGCCCACGTCCTGAAAAAATACCGGTATCGGGGCCTGGCCCTGATCGGTTTCAGCCTGGGGGGGAACCTCACCTTGAAATACCTGGGCGAGAAAGGGGCCGGGCTCGACCCCCGCGTGCAAAGGGCCGTCGCCTTTTCGGTGCCCTGCCACCTGAAATCCACCGCCCTCCGCCTGAGCGCGCTCCCCAACAAACTCTACCTGGCCCTCTTTCTCGCCTCCCTCACCTCCAAGATGCGGGCCAAGAGAAAGGTCCTGGCCGGGCGGGTGCCGCCGGGGAACCTTTGGACGGTAACGAGCTTCCGGGAGTTCGACGACCGCTTTACGGCCCCGATCAACGGGTTCAAGGACGCGGAGGACTATTGGAAACGATCGAGCTGCGAAGGCTTTCTCTCCGGCATCCGCATCCCGGCCCTTGTCGTCAACGCCCGAGACGATCCCTTTCTGACCGGGCGCAGCTACCCCCGGGAAAAGGCCCGGGAGAGCCGAAACCTCTTTCTCGAGATCCCCGAATCCGGCGGGCACGTCGGTTTCGTCGCCTTCAACCGTTTGGGGGAGTACTGGTCCGAGACGCGGGCGGCCTCGTTCTTGGAGTCGTCCTGAACCGGAACGGACGCGTGGTTGACTTACGGGGGCGGAAGGCTTACTGAGACGGTCTCACATTCACTTCTCATCCCTCCATGAAACCACTTTTGAAAAAAGGGACTCGCTGTCTCCTGGTTCAGTCCCGGTTTTCCGACTTCAGCTTTTGGAACTATCTGGACGTCTGCCGTCTCGTCGGCGCGAAATATCCGGCGGCGCCTTTGGGGTTGATGACCGTCGCCGCCCTCCTGCCGCAGGAATGGGACTTCAAGCTGGTCGACGAGAACGTCGAACCCCTCCTCCCCGAGCATCTGCAATGGGCCGACGTCGTCTGCTGCGGCGGAATGCTTCCGCAACAATCCGGGATCCTCTCGGTCATCCGAAAGGCCCATGAGCATCAAAAACCGGTCGTCGTCGGCGGGCCGGATCCGACCTCCCAACCCGGGATTTACGAGGAAGCCGACTTCCTGGCCCTGGGAGAGGGCGAGGTCGTGATTCCGCTGATGCTGGCCGATTGGGAAAAGGGCGTTCTCAAGGGCCGATACCGGTCTTCGGACCAGGCGGACATGACCCGATCGCCGGTTCCCCGTTTCGACCTCGTCCGGTTCGAGGACTATCTCCACGTGGGCGTCCAGTATTCGAGAGGTTGCCCCTTCAACTGCGAGTTTTGCGACATCATCGAACTGTACGGGCGGATCCCGAGGACGAAGACCGTCGGCCAGATCCTCCGGGAACTGCAGACCCTCCACGACCTCGGGTACCGCGGGCACGTCGATTTCGTCGACGACAACTTCATCGGCAACAAGAAATACGTCAAGCAGGCCCTGCCGGCGGTCAAGGAATGGTCGGAATCCCGCCGCCACCCGTTTTTCTTCAGCACGGAGGCCTCCATCAACCTTGCGGCCGACGACCAGCTCCTCGAGATGATGCGCGACGTCGATTTCCGGTACGTCTTCATCGGCATCGAGACGCCCGATGACGAGCTCCTGAAACTGACCCAGAAGAAGCAGAATTGCAGGGTCTCCGTGACCGAGGCGGTCAAAAAGATCGGGTCCTACGGAATGATCGTCAACGCCGGGTTCATCCTGGGATTCGACCGCGAGAGCGATCTTTCGGCCCGGCACATGATCGACTGCATCCAGGATTCGGGGATCTGCATGGCGATGGTCGGCCTGCTCACCGCCCTGCCGAATACGCAACTCACCCGCCGGCTGGAAAAAGAGGGGCGGTTGCTGGCGAAGGGGATGCAGGTGTCCGACTCGAACGAGGAGATCGATCAGACGACCAGCGGCCTGAATTTCGTGACCGACCGGCCCCGCCGGAAGGTCTTGAGCGACTATCTCAAGATCATCGAGGCGGTCTACGCGCCCGGCAAGTACTACGAACGCGTCGCCGCCACCGCCAGGAACCTGAATCCGTCGGGCAAATACAGGCCCGGCGCCGGAAAGATCTTGAACATGGCCAGGGCGTTCGCGCGTCTTTGCTTCCGGGCGGGCCTCGCCTCCCCGGACGGCTGGCGTTTCTGGAAGCTGATCGCGGCGGTCCTGGCCGGAAGGCCCCGTTCGATCGAAGCCGCAGTCAATCTGGCCGCGATGTATCTCCATTTTCAAAAACAGTCGCTGTTTTTGAGGGGGCTTCTCACCCGGAAGATCAACGGTCTCGAGGACGCCCGGGCGCGGGAGTTCCGGGCGGCCTAGCCGTCGGCGCGCGCCCGGCACGCGCCGCAACCTTTTCCCGGCGCCGCCGATGAGCCCCGCATGCAGGCGTTGAGTCTCGGCATTCAATCGGTCTTGAACGGATATTACGCCAGCGCCGCGCACCGCCAGGCCCTCGCGCTCCCCGACCCCGTTCCGGGGCAACCGCTTCATTTCTTCCGGGCCATGTGCCACTTCGAGCCGGCCACCCCCTTCTTGAACGAGCTCCGGTCCAGCGGGTTTTCCCCGCGCGTCTTCCGCCTTCCGGACGGCGAGGAATCCTATCTCCTCGACCCCTGGCCGCTCACCGCGCTGCGCGCCGTCGAGCATTTTTCCCGCCGCCCCGAAGACATCGGCGAGCGGCCGGTGTTCGTGGGCCATTCGGCGGGCGGATTCGCCGTTTATCTCCTGGCGGCCCTGGCCGACGGCGCGGACGTCGCGTCGTATCGCGAGGTGCTGTCCGGTCTGGACCTCTTCGGCGTCATGTCTCCGATCCGGGCCGGCGCCTTGCGGGATTTGGCGTGCGCGCTGAGCGGGGCCCTGTTCGTGAGCATCGGCACGCCCTATGCGGGCGTGGAGTTCCGGCGGATCGGTCATCTCCTTAACCGTCATTTCTTCGAGCCCCAATCCCCCCTGCTCCTCAAGGCCCTGCAAAGGTCCTATCTCGACCCGCTCTACCGGAGGCTGGGCGCCAAACCCGGCCGCGTCATTCATGGCCAGATGATCAGTCCCGACGACCCGGTGCGGATCAGCCGGAACCCGTCCTCCTTCGTCTACGAAACGATCCTTCAGGGAGGCATGCGGCTCGTGGCCCGGATGACGGAGTTCGACCTCTACGACGGCATCGCGCCCTGGTCGGCGACGTACGTCCCCGAAATGCGCGACCGCGAAGTTCTCGCATCGGATCACCTGCGAATGGTCGAAGACCCGGAGCCGGCCGCCCGTCTGGTGCGGCTCATCACCCGTCTCAAGGCCTGGGTCTGACGGACCCCGGCCTCAGCCCATGAATCTTTCGGGTTCGTTCAGGATTTCCACCAGAGAGCGGTTCATCCGGGACGCGGTCAGGCCGTCCAGGTAGCGGTGGTCGAAGGTCACCGCCACGTCCAAGACCGGGCGCGGGACGACCCGGTCTCCCATGACCCACGGCCGGGGACGCACCTCGCCGACGCAGAGGATGAAGGGCGAGCGCGCGAGGGGAAAAAGCGGGACGAAGGCGGCCGGCGCCCCCAGGGAGCCCACGCTCGTCACCATCGCCGAGCCGAACGGATCCTCCGGAAGGCCGAGACTCCGCGCGGAGACGCCGAGGCCGTGGACCAGAAAATCCCCGAGGCGGATGAAGAAGGGACGGAGGAGGCGCGGCGTCCAACGCAGGAATCCCATCGTCGACTTGAACTGCGGGTCGTCGCGGCTCCGGATCCTTTCGCTCTTGAGGGCAAGGTCCCGGGCGATCTCGGCCAGGGATTTCACCTCGCACGCGCAGATCTTCGCCCCGGACAGATCCGCCCTGTGGCCCCGGGCGTCGGTCGGAATCGCGACCTGGAGGAAGAGATCGACGCCCTCCCTCAGATAAAAGCGCCCTCTCCGGAGGGAGGCGTTCGCCTCCGGAAACTTCTGAAGGACCAGGGCCGCCGCCTTGGCCACGAGGTGGGTGGGGGTGATCTTGGCGGGGGCGCCCGGATCCATGCGGTCGTTGAGACGGCCCAGGAAGGCGAGTCCGTTCGTGAAGTCGACCTCGATCGTCCCGTAGACGCTCGGGTCCCGGGGGGCGCGCCAGACGGCCGCCGCGACCTCCCTCCACAACCCCGCGTCTCGAAACCGGGTGAACTTGGGCATGCGGCGGGAAGTATATCACGCGTGGCGAGCGCGGCGTCAGTCCCTCGTTGAAAATGAGGGCGGCCGGGGGCAGAATGGGCTCAATTCAACGAAAGGAGCATCATGCGCCCTTCACACTTGGGATTCCTTTCCCTTCTCCTGGTCTCCGCTCCCGGCGCCCTCGCTGCGGCGCCCGGCGATATCGACACCACCTTCGGGACGAACGGGTTCGTCACGATCGACGTCAACAATCAGCAGAGCTTCCCGGGCGGTTTCGCGATCCAGGACGACGGCAAGCTCGTCCTCGCGGGCGCGGTGGGACCGGGCGGGGCCCGGGACTTCCTGTTGATCCGCGGCACGCCCGACGGGGCGGCGGACCCGGATTTCGTGTCCGGCGGCCTCGTGGTGACCTCGATCGGGCCCGGCGAGGATCTCGGGCGGGACGTCGCCGTCCTCCCGGACGGAAAGATCCTCGTCGCCGGCATGACCGACCTGAACGGCAATTTCGACGTGGCCTTCGTCCGTTACCGGGCCGACGGCACCCTCGACACGACGTTCGGAACCGGCGGGATCGCCGTCGCCCCCATCCCCTCCCTCTTTGTCTTCCCGACGAAGATGGCCCTGCAGCCGGACGGCCGGATCATCGTCGTCGGGGGGTCGGGAAGCCCTCCCTCCATCTTCGTCGCCCGGTACCACGAGGACGGGACGCTGGATTCCTCCTTTGACGGAGACGGCTATGCCGCGATTCAACCGGGCGGCCAGCTCGGCATCGGCAACTCCGTCGTCATCCAGGGGGACGGCAAGATCGTCGTGGCGGGCAACTCGGGTCCGAGCGGGGCCCAGGACCTGACCGTCCTCCGCCTGAATTCCGACGGGAGCCTCGACACGGGCTTCGATGGGGACGGGGTCGCGATCGCGTCCTTCGGAAGCGACGCGAGCTACGCAGCCGGCCTCGCCCTGCAACCGGACGGCGCGATCGTCGCCACGGGGGCGCTGGAACTCAGCGGGGGATCGGAGGTCGTCGTGGTCCGCTTCCTTCCGGACGGCTCCCTCGACCCGTCCTTCGGGACCGGCGGGACGGTCAGCACCCCGGTCGGTTCCAACGGGGGTAGCGGAGCGGCGGCGGCCCTGCAAGGCGACGGGAAGATCCTCGTGGCCGGCGTGGTCTCCAAGGGGATTTTGGACGCGGACACGATTCTCCTGCGCTATCTTTCCGGCGGCGCCCTGGACCCGGATTTCGCGGGAGGCGGCCTCGTGACCGCGGACGCGGGAAACAACGACCACGCGACGTCCGTGGCCCTGGCCTCCGACGGCAAGATCCTCGTGGCGGGGCAGAACGACCACGATCTCTTCCTCATCCGGTTCGAGAACGACGCCCCCCCTCCTCCCCCGGCGGGATCGTCCGGGGGCTGCCAGCTGATCGCGGAGCATTGAATCCGGGAGCGCCCGATGTGAGAGGGTGAGGCCCCGCCTTTAAAGATCCGTGACTTGATGCAGCGTCACGCCGTTGCCTTCGGTGTCGGCGACCACGACCATGCGGCAGACCGGCGTGGAGAAGGGTTCGAGGAGGATCCTCACGCCCTCTTTTCGGAGACGCTCCGCTTCCCGGTCGACGTCGTCGACCTCGAAGGCGATGCTGCCGCCGGCGCTCTTGCTGGGCTGGATGCCCGGCACCATTTCGTTCATCGCGACCTCACCCACGCGCCCCCCGGGCCCTTTTCGTAGATCTTCTTCACGGCCGTCCAGGCCACGCGGTGGGCGACTTGGTCCCGGTCCGCGCGGTCCGCGTACTGGCCCCAGGCGTTGTTGAAGGCGGCCAGATAGATCTCCTGGGCGTGCTCGGGGAGCGCCCGCCGGACCCTCTCGGGCAGGCCGTCAATGGTCGAATAAGGCATCAGTCCCGCATCGGGCAATCACCGCCGCACGAATCTCTCCCGCCCTTCATGCCGGGACACCCGCCGCCCTTCATCATCGGGCAACCCATGTCCAATTTTTCGGCCTTCTGGATCTGCTTCGCCGTCAGGACGCCACGGGTCTCCTCCGAGGCCTTCATTTTCGCGGACCTCATGGACTCCATCATTTGGTCCCGGATCTTCTCGATCTCGGCGGTCTGTTTCTTGGATAGCCCGAGCTCCTTGGAATGCTTGAGCGTCATCATGGGGCAGAGGGCCTCGTCGGCCTGCGCCGCCGGCGCCAGGAAGAGAAAGGCCGCAACGAGGGTGAAGCTGAGTATTCGTCTCATGGGATCCTCCCTATAAGCCGTTAGGATAGCGCACGACGCTCCAAGAGATATGACTTCCGTCACCCCCGGCCCATCCGGCCCCTCGCGCTTAAATTGAATCAGTGAACGCACCCATTCATGACGTGGCGGGGCTTCGAGGCGGTCGCGGTTCTGAGCCCATGCCCCGGGACATGATTTAAATCATGTACGGATAAAAAACCGTCGGGCAAGGAGGGACCCACACCCTGCGGGTGCGATTCAGGGTTTTGATTTTCTGGAGGGTCTGAAACGTGATGATGCAATGGTTCCCCGAAAATATTTCGACGTACGGTCAAGGCGTAGATCACGTCATTCAGGTCATCTATTGGATCGTCGGCGCCTGGTTCGTCGTCGTGGAAGGGCTCTTCCTCTACTTCATCCTCCGGTACCGGCGCAAAGACGGGGTGCGGGCGGCCTACGAGCCGGGCACCTCGGGCAAGGCGCTGGCGTGGATCCTCATCCCGGCCGTGGTCATCCTGGGCTTCGACGTCGGAATCGATCTCGTGCAAGGCCCCGTTTGGAACGAGATCAAGCTGACGCTCCCCGCCAAACCCGATCAAATCATCCGGATCAAGGGCAAGCAGTTCGTGTGGGACATCACGCACCCCGGGCGGGACGGCGCGCTGGACACGGCCGACGACATCCAGACCTTGAACCAGTTGAACGTCCCCTTGAACGCCAAGATCGTTTTTGAGCTCACCGCCGAGGACGTCATCCATAGCCTTTGGCTTCCCAACCTGAGGCTCAAGCAGGACGCGGTCCCCGGCCGGACGATCAAGGGATGGTTCCAGGCGACCAAGGAAGGCGACTACCCCCTGGCCTGCGCGGAATTGTGCGGAAGCGGCCACGGAACGATGCGCGGGCAACTCCACGTCCTGAACCCGGCGGATTACCAAAAATGGCTGGATGAAAACTCACCGCAAAGCCCGGAGGTCTCGAGCCTTGGACACTAAAGAAAGCTTTTTGCGCAAGTACGTCTTTTCCGTGGATCACAAGACCATCGGCCTCCAGTACCTGATCACCGGCCTCGTCATGGCCCTGGTGGGGGGGCTCTTCGCCTACGGGTTCCGCAGCCAGCTCGCCTGGCCCAACGAGCCGGTTTTGGGCTTCGGCCAGGTGGACCCCGATCTCTACAATTCGCTGGTCACCATGCACGGGACGATCATGGTCTTCTGGGTCGCCATGCCGATCCTGCTCTCGGGCTTCGGCAACTACGTCCTGCCCCTCATGATCGGGGCCAAGGACATGGCCTTCCCGCGCCTCAACATGATGTCCTACTGGACCTTCTTCTTGAGCACGGTCGTCCTCCTCTCGTCGTTCTTCTTCCCCGGCGGTCCGGCCAAGTTCGGGTGGACCGGATATCCGCCCCTCTCCGCCCAACCGGGCTTTTCGGGCGTCTTCTGGGGCGGCCACCTGTGGATCCTGGCCATCGCCCTGGAGTTCGCCTCCATGCTCATGGGCGGGATCAACTTCCTCACCACCACCTTGAGCCTGCGCGCCCCGGGGATGAGCCTGTTCCGGATGCCCATCCTCGTGTGGATGCTCGACATCGCCTCGATCATCTTCATGTTCTCCGTCGGACCGCTCATCGCGGGGGCCTTCATGCTCCTGGCCGACCGCCTCTTCAACACGGGCTTCTTCCTCCCGGCGGCGGGAGGCGATCCCCTCCTCTTCCAGCACCTCTTCTGGTTCTTCGGCCATCCGGAGGTCTACGTCCTCCTCCTGCCGGCCCTGGGGATCCTGGCGGAGATCTATCCGGCGTTCTCCCGGAAGCCGCTGTTCGGTTACAAGATGATCATCTACGCGACGATCGTCGCGGGGGCCTTGAGCTTCATCGTCTGGGCGCACCACCAGTTCATCAGCGGCATCGACCCCCGGCTCGCCACGCCCTTCAGCATCACGACGATCATCATCTCCGTGCCCTTCGCCATCGCCGTCTTCTCATACATCGCCACCCTGTGGCGCGGGTCCATCCGGCTGACGGCGGCCATGCTCTTCGCGCTCGGCATGATGGCGGAATTCCTGATCGGCGGCGTCACGGGAATCTTCAACGGCTCCGCGGCGGCCGACATCTACCTGCACGACACCTACTTCGTGCTGGCGCACTTTCACTACACGCTCTTTCCCATCACGGTCATGGCGGGGTTGGCGGGCCTTTATTACTGGTTTCCGAAGATGTTCGGGCGCCACATGAACGAGTTCTGGGGAAAGGTCCACTTCTGGACCACGACGATCTCCTTCAACGTGGTTTTCCTCCCGCTCTTCGCGATCGGGCTGGCGGGCCACCAGCGCCGGATCTTCGACCCGTCGCTCTTCGACTACATCGCCAAATACCAATACTTGCACGTGATCGCGACCATCGGCCTCATCGTCATGATCATTGCGCAGGTCCCCTTCCTCCTGAATTTCTTCATCAGCATGCGGAAGGGGAAGGTTGCCGAGCGCAATCCCTGGCGCGCCACGACGCTCGAGTGGGTGACGCCGTCGCCTCCGGGGCACGGCAATTTCGAGACCGATCCGGTGGTGTACCGCGGCCCTTACGACTACAGCCTGCCCGGGTTGAAGGACCGCGACTTCATCAACCAAGCGGAGACGTTATGACCATAGACACTCTTCGATGGGGGTCATCGGGGGAGAGAAGGATCTCCCCCGATTCAAGCGAGCATCGGGCTTTGCCCGTGCGAGCGAATGGCCATGCGGTGCCCATTTGGAGACTGGGAATCTGGTGGTTCCTGGGCTCCGAGATCGTCATTTTCGGCGGGCTGATCGTCTCCTATCTCCTGCTCCGGCTTCACCATCCCGAGTGGGGATCAGAGGCGGCCCATACGCTGACATGGGTGGGAGCGACGAACACGGTCGTCCTTCTCACCAGCAGCCTCACCGTCATCCTCGCGCACCAAGGCTTCGAGCGCGGCGATCTCGACCGGGCGCGCCGGTTCATGGGGCTCACCATCCTCTTGGGCTTGGTCTTCTTAGGCTTCAAGAGCTACGAATACAGCCATGAGATCCGCAACGGACTCGTCCCGGCCAAGAGCCTCTTCTGGTCGTTCTACTACCTGATGACGGGACTGCACGGCCTCCACGTGATCGGCGGACTCGTCGCCAACGCCGTGGTCTTTCGAGGGCTCGGGAAGGGGCTCAACGCGCGACGCGTGGAATCGGTCGGCATCTACTGGCACTTCGTGGACGTCGTTTGGATCTATCTCTTCCCGCTCCTCTACATCGCCTCTTCCGGGGGTGCCAAATGAGCGCCGAGACACGCCAACATCCCTCTTACGTCGCTATTTGGGTTGTCCTTCTGATCGCCCTCTTCGTCTCGGTGGCACTGGGATCCATGGGCAACGTGGTCCTGGCCACCGCGCTCATCTTCGGCATCGCGACTTTCAAGGCCTACCTCGTCGCGGCCTATTACATGGGGCTTAAATGGGAGGCCCGCTACGTCACGGCCATCCTCTTGGTCGGCATCGCCTTCATGTTGATCCTCTATTTCGGCCTGACCCCGGACATCCGGCACGGTTATGGAAAGTAACCCCCTCCGCAGCCGGTCGAGCGAATTCGGCATGCTGCTTTTCTTGGCGGCGGAGGCCATGTTCTTCGCCGGCCTTGTGAGCGCCTACTGGGTCCTTCGCGCCCAAGTCCTGCCTTGGCCGCCGGCGGGCCAACCGCGCCTGCCGGTCGCGGTCACCGGGGTCAATACCGTCATTCTCCTTCTCAGCGGTCTCGCCCTGTGGCGGTCCCGCGCGGCCCTGAAGAAGGGCTGTCGCTTGTGCGTCGCGGGGTCGATCGGTCTGGCCGGCTTGGGGGGTCTCGTCTTCTTGGGCGTCCAAGGCTACGAGTGGTCGCGCCTGATCCGCTTCGGGCTCACGACGGTCAGGAATATCTACGGAGGGCTCTTCTACGCCGTCATCGGGGCCCACGCCGTTCACGTCGTCGCGGGACTGTGCCTCCTCCTCTTCTGTTTCTTCCGCGCCGTCCGGGGGGCCTACACCGAGGAGAAGGCCGGCGCCCTCGCCGCATGCCGGATGTATTGGCTGTTCGTGGTCGCCGTTTGGCCGGTCCTTTATGCGATCGTCTATCTTTACTAATCTCTTGTTTTTGCTCGTCGCGAGGACCTTGTGGGCCTGCCCGGTCTGTTACGTGGCGGGTTCCCCCGCCTCACGCTCGGCCTACCTCCAGATCACGGTTTTCCTCCTCGTCCTGCCCCTCCTCCTCTCCGCGGGATTCTTCTGGTGGTACCGTTCCCGCGCACGGAGGGCCGGGGGGAGAGGTTGAGGGAGAGGCCAAGGGAGAGGCTCAAGGAGGGCCTGACGACAATCAGCCCCACGGCTGCGCGGGCTCATGAACATCCGGACGCGCGTACCGTAGACTTTTTACATGATTCATTGGATGGAAATTGCCTTCGTCCTCGGCATGGCGGCGGTCGTGGTCTTCACGGTCGCGCGGCAAAGAGACGCCTTCCAACCCCACGAGCAGATCGCCAAAGACAGCCCGCCTCCTCTTTTGACATAAATCATGCGCCGGGTTGAGGCGCGTCATGATAATCGTTCGTCCTCCGGCCCTATGGAGGGGGGTCAAGAAGGAGGATTTCATGAAACGCCAACTGTTTGCGCTGTGCGCGATGCTCCTCGTTGTGGCGGGGCCGGCCAGCGTCCGCGCCGGGGAAAACGGGGAGACGGAGCACTGGTACGACCGCGTCTCCCTGGGGGGCGAGATCCGCCTCCGCTCCGAGAGCCAACTCGACTACGGGAACCTCACGGGAGGAGTGGTTAACGACTCGTTCCTCCTTCTCCGTGTCCGGCCCCACATCGACGCCCGGCCGGTCGACGGCCTGAGGATCTTCATCCAACCGCAGTTCTCGCGAGCCTTCGCCCAGGAGGAATCCACCATCGCCAACAACAACGACGCGGCGAACCCGAACAACGTCTTCGACCTTCACCAGGGCTTCGTCTCCTGGGAGAAGATCGCCGGGAGCATCGTCACGGTGACCGTGGGCCGCCAGGAGCTGGCCTACGGCGATGAGCGGCTCATCGGCGCCTTCAACTGGTCCAACATCGGCCGCTCGTTCGACGCCGGCAAGGTCCGCCTGGAATGGGAAAAGGTCTTCGTGGACGGTTTCGCCTCTTGGAACGAGAAGGGCGCGGGCAACGAGTATTTCGGCGGTCTCTACTCGGGCTGGAAGATCCGGCCCGACATGACGCTCGACACCTACGGCCTCGTCCTGAATGACAACGACGGCGACGGGAACCCGGCGATCACCGGCGTCCTCTTGGGGACCGTCGGGGCCCGTTTCGCGGGGACGGCGCTTGAAGACCGATGGGATTACAGCCTCGAGGCGGCGGTCCAGTTCGGCAAGGACAAGCCCAACACGCACCTGGCCTACGCCGGCCACGCGGCGACGGGGTACACGTTCGACACGGGCTGGAAGCCGCGCCTCGGCGTCGAGTACAACTTCGCCTCGGGCGACGACCCGGGCACGGCCAAGGTCGAGCGCTTCAACAACCTCTTCCCGACCAATCACGACAAGTACGGCTACATCGACTTCGCGTCATGGAGCAATCTGCACGACATCGTGGCTTCAACGTCCATCAAGCCCGTCAAGGGACTGATGATGAAGCTGGATTACCATCTCTTCCTGCTCCCGGAGCCGGCGACCGCCATGTTCCGCGCGAGCGGGGCCGTCCTCCGCGCGGGGGCGGCCGGCGCGTCCAGCCTGGCCGGTCATGAAGTGGACTTTTTGACGAAGTACACGCTCAACAAGTGGGTTAACTTCCTGCTCGGCTACTCGGTCTTCCGCGGCGGCTCGTTCTTCAGCGATACGGGGACCAACGGAACGGCCCATTTCTTGTATGGGCAGGCAACGGCTTCTTTCTAAGTATCTGACATAATTGATTAAAATGAGGTGACGGCGGTCATGTGCCCTCGTGACCGCCGTCATTCCGGTTTTCCGCCCTGCGTGTGAACTAGACGTTGTGATTTCACTCTCGCGCGTCCCCAACCTGCAACACTTCGGAAGAGACGACATGAGCAACCGCTTCGTGGCGAACCATCATCTCTTCGAGGACCTTTCCCCGATTGAGCTCGCCGCCCTTTTCGCCCACGTCCAAGTCACCACGATTCCCAAGGGCCAGCCGATCTTCCACGAGGGTTCACGCCCGACGGGGCTCTTCTTCGTCATCCATGGCAAGGCCAAGGTCTCCAAGAGGGGGCTCTGGAACCACGAGCAGATCGTCCGCTTGGCCGGGCCCGGAGACTTGCTCACGTTGCGGGCGGTGGGAGGCACGCCGCAATTGGTGGTCTCCGCGACCGCTTTGGAGGACACGGACGTCCTCTCCATCGACATGGATGACTTTTTCAACGTCATCAAGACCAATGTCACCTTTGCCTTCAAGATGATTGAGCTTCTGGCGCGGGAGCTCGACCACGCGGAGAACCGGATCCGCGACCTCGCCCAGATGAGCGTCCGTCAACGCCTCGCGGACCTCCTCCTGAACCTTCACCGGATCTACCATGACGGCAGCGAGGACGGTTCGATCGGCGTGAAGCTCTCGCGGGAGGACCTCGCCAATTGCGTCGGAACGGCGACCGAGACGGTCGTCCGTCTCCTGAGCGAGTTCCGCGAGAAGCGCATCCTGGCCGTCGACGGCCGGTCCATCTTCATCCTCGACCGCGAACGCCTGGAGAGGGCCTCCCGTCCCGACCGACTCTTCCCAATCGCCCGTATTGACAAAAATCAATCCCTGTCCTGACGCGAGTCATTAGATTCCACCTCCCGCCTTCCTAAGCTGGATGAATGACGAAGAGGCGCATTCTGATCGGATTCATTGCCCTTCTTGGACTTCCCTTGCCAGCGATCGACGCGGCGGGCTTCGAACCGGGCGCCTATTTCGAAAAGACCTGTTCGAGTTGCCACAAGGTGGGGGGCGGCGACGACATCGGCCCCGATTTGAAGGGCGTCACCGACCGCCGGAAGCGCGAATGGCTCGTGCCCTTCATCCAATCGTCGCAGACCGTGATCCAGTCCGGCGATCCCGTCGCGACCGGTCTCTTCAACAAGTTCAAGCAGAAGAAGATGCCGGATCAGGACCTGACCCCGCAGGACATCAACGCCCTCCTCGATTTCATCGCCGCCGGCGGACCCAAGGAGGTGGCCATCGACCTCAAGCCCGCCACCGCCGCCACGCCCGCGGATATTCAGAAAGGCCTCGATCTCTTCACCGGCCGCATTCCGCTGGCGGCGGGCGGGGCCGCCTGCATCTCCTGCCACTCGGCCGGCGACGTGGGCCCCCTCGGAGGGGGCACCATGGGCCTCAATCTCACCCAGGCCTATTCCAAGTACGAGGACAAGGGCCTCTCGAAGGCCCTGAAGAGACCCGGCTTCCTCATCATGAAGGACTACTTCGCGGACAAACCCTTGACCGACGATGAGGCCTTCGCCCTCAAGGCCTTTCTCTACGACGTCGACCGCGCCGGCACCCAGGGCGGCAATCACCAGAAGAAGTTCCTCTTCCTGGGCCTGGGGGGCACGGTCGTCATGATGGGGGCGACCGACTTCATCTGGCGGAAACGGCGCCGGAAAAGCGCGAAACCCTGGAGCCGCCAGAGCGGCCTGTAGGGGCGGATTTGTATTCGCCCCTGTGCGGAGAACCACCATGGAAGGCAAACGAACCTGGATCGATGACATTATCTCCCCCGAGACCCGGAGCTGGGAGGAGTTTTACCGGAACCGCTGGCAGTACGACCGCGTCGTGAGGAGCACCCACGGCGTCAACTGCACGGGCGGCTGTTCCTGGAACATCCACGTCAAGAACGGCATCGTCACCTGGGAGATGCAGGCCCTCGATTATCCGGCGCTGGAAAGCTCCCTGCCCGCCTATGAACCGCGCGGCTGCCAGCGCGGCATTTCCTTCTCCTGGTACCTCTACAGCCCCTTGCGCGTGAAGTACCCCTACCTGCGCGGCGCCCTCCTCGACTTGTGGCGCGAGGCCAAGGCGAAATTCGGCGACCCCGTGGAGGCTTGGGAATCCATCCAGAACGACCCTGCCAAGCGCGAGCGCTACCAGCGGGCGCGCGGCAAGGGCGGCTTCCGGCGCGTCAAATGGGACGAGGCCGTCGAGATCATCTCCGCCGCCAACATCAGCACCGTCAAGCGCCACGGCTCGGACCGCATCACGGGCTTCTCGCCCATCCCCGCCATGTCGATGATCTCCTACGCCGCGGGCGCCCGTTTTCTCCAGCTGATGGGCGGCGTGAATCTGAGCTTCTACGACTGGTATTGCGACCTCCCCCCCGCCTCTCCGGAGGTCTGGGGCGAGCAGACGGACGTGGCCGAGAGCGCCGATTGGTTCAATTCGAAATTCATCGCGGTCATGGGGGCCAATCTCAACATGACCCGGACCCCGGACGTCCACTTCGCCGCCGAGGCGCGGCACAACGGCTCGAAGATGGTCGTCTTCGCCCCCGACTTCAACCAGGTGGCCAAGTACGCCGACCAGTGGATCGCCGTCAACGCCGGCCAGGATGGGGCGTTTTGGATGTCGGTCGGCCACGTGATCCTCAAGGAATATCATCACGAAAAGAAGGTCCCGTATTTCCTCGATTATTCCCGCAAGTACACGGACTCGCCCTTCTTGGTCGAGCTCGTGAAGGAAGGCGAACACTACACGCCCGGCCGGTTCTTCCGCGCGAACCGCCTGAAGAAGTACGAAAAGGCCGACCAGGGCGAGTGGAAGATGCTGGTCCTGGACGAGACCACGGGCAACCCCGCCTGCCCCGGCGGCACCATGGGGCAGCGCTGGCAGCAAAAGCCCGGCCAGTGGAACCTGACCTGGAAGGATACCGAGGACGGGACGGACTTCGTGCCCGCCTTGACGCTCCTGGAAAAGAACGACGGCGTGTTGAAGGTCCAATTCCGGGAATTCGGCAACGACGCCGAAGGGACCCGCGGCGTGCCGGTGAAATACCTCGAGACGGCCGACGGCAGGAGGGTTCCGGTCGCCACGGTCTACGACCTCTTGATGGGCCAATACGGCGTCCCGCGCGGGCTCGCCGGCGATGACCCGAAAAGCTACGACGACGAGAACTCGGGTTACACGCCCGCCTGGCAGGAGAAGTTTTCCGGCGTCGGGCGGCAGACCTTGCTCCAATTCGCGCGCAGCTGGTCGGAGACCGCCGAAAAGACCGGCGGCAAGTGCTCGATCATCATCGGGGCCGGCATCAACCACTGGTACCACTCGAACCTGATCTATCGCGCCGGGATCAACGCCCTGATGTTTTGCGGCTGCGTGGGCGTCAACGGCGGGGGTCTCAATCACTACGTCGGACAGGAAAAGCTGGCGCCCCAGGCGCCTTGGAGCGCGATCGCCTTCGGCAAGGACTGGTGCCCGCCCTCGCGGCTTCAAAACGCGCCGTCGTGGCACTACATCCATTCCGACCAGTGGCGCTACGAAAGAGAGTTCAACGAGTACCACAAGTGCCCTCAGGACAGCCCGCTCACGAAGGGGCACACGGCCGACTGGAACGTGATGGCGGTCAAGAACGGCTGGCTGCCCTTTTACCCGCAGTACGACAAGAGCAACCACGTGCTGGCCCAGGAGGCCGTGGCGGCGGGCGCGAAGACCGATCCGGACATCTCCGCCTACATCGTCCGCCAGTTGAAGGAGAAGAAACTCACGCACGCCATCGAGGACCCGGACAATCCGGCCTCCTGGCCGCGCGTCTGGTACATCTGGCGCGGCAACGCCCTGATGGCGTCCGCCAAGGGCCACGAATTCTTCCTCAAGCATTACCTGGGCACGCACACGAACGCGATCGCCGAGGACGTCGCGGGCGACGTGGTCAAAAGCGTCCTTTGGAAGGACGACGCCCCCCGCGGAAAGATGGACCTGGTCGTCGACCTGAATTTCCGCATGGACACCTCGGCCCTCTACTCCGACATCGTCCTGCCGGCCGCGACCTGGTACGAAAAGGCCGATCTCAACTCCACCGACATGCACTCCTACATCCACCCGCTCTCGAAGGCGATCGAGCCGGTGTGGGAGTCCCAGAGCGACTGGGACATCTTCAAGACGATCGCCAAGGCCACGAGCGAACTGGCGCGGAAGCACCTGCCCAACCCGGTGAAGGACGTCATCACGCTCCCGCTGATGCACGACAGCCCCGACGAGGTGACCCAGCCCAACTTGAAGGACTGGAGCAAGGGCGAGTGCGAGCCGGTCCCCGGCAAGACCATGTACAAGTTCGCCGTCGTCGATCGCGACTACACCCAGATTTTCAACAAGTACGTCTCCCTCGGGCCCCAAGCCCGGGCGGGCCTGGGCGCGCACGGCGTGAAGTACGACGCCTCGGACTTCTACGACAGCATGATGCAGGACGGCCCGGTCGTCGAATGGGGCGGGAAAAAGTATCCGTCACTCGACGACGCGATTCACGTGGCGAACGCGATCCTCCTCCTCGCCCCGGAGACCAACGGCGAGCTGGCCTTCCGGGCCTATCAAAACGTCGAACAGCGCGTGGGGTTGAAGCTCACCGATCTGGCCGAGGGCGGCCGCGACATCCGTTCGACTTATGCGGACCTGCAGGCCCAACCGCGGCGGCTCCTGAACAGCCCGATTTGGTCGGGGCTCACGACCGACGGACGCGCCTATTCCGCCTTCACCTACAACGTCGAGAAGATGGTCCCGTGGCGGACGCTCACGGGGAGGCAAAGCTTCTACCTCGACCACGACGGCTACATCGCCTTCGGCGAGAACCTGTGCGTCTACAAGCCCTCGCCCTCCCCCGAAATGTACGGCGACTTGAGACAGACCAAGGTGGACGGGAAGGTCAAAGAAAAGATGTTGAACTACTTAACGCCGCACGGGAAGTGGCACATCCACTCCACCTACGGCGACACGCTCCGGATGCTCACCCTCTCCCGCGGCACGGAGCCGTTTTGGATGAGCGAGGCGGACGCGGCCGATCTGGACATCCAGGACAACGACTACGTGGAGGTCCACAACGACAACGGCGTGGTGGTCACGCGGGCGAACGTCAGCGCCCGCATCCCGAAGGGCATCTGCATCATCTACCACTCGCCGGAACGGACCTACGCCGTGCCCAAGTCCCCCCTGCGCCACAACCGGCGCGCCGGAGGGCACAACAGCCTGACGCGCGTGCGCCTCAAACCCAACCTGATGGTCGGGGGCTACGCGCAGTTCTCGTTCCATTTCAACTACTGGGGCCCGATCGGCTGCAACCGCGACACCTTTATTCGGGTGAGGAAGCTGGAGAAGTTAATTTGGTGATGGTTTGTAGGGGCGATCCTTGTGATCGCCGGCGCGACAGGGCGAATACAAGATTCGCCCCTACATGAGGTCAATATGGATATCCGTTCACAAATCGGCGTCGTCTTTCACCTGGACAAGTGCATCGGCTGCCACACGTGTTCGATCGCCTGCAAGAACGTGTGGACCGACCGCCGGGGCGCCGAATACATGTGGTGGAACAACGTCGAGACCAAACCGGGCACGGGCTATCCGACCGCCTGGGAGAACCAGGACGAATACAAGGGCGGATGGGAGAAGAAGGGCGGCGGCATCACGCTGAAGGGCGCGGGCAAGCTGAAAGGTCTCAAGAACATCTTCCACAATCCGAATCTGCCGACGATCGACGACTATTACGAACCCTGGACGTACCGTTACGAGGACCTCTTCAACGCGCCGGAGGGCAACGACCAGCCGACCGCGCGTCCGATCTCTCTCATCACCGGCGAACCCATCGAGATCAAGTCCGGCCCCAACTGGGACGACGACCTCTCCGGCTCGCCGCTCTACGGCCGCAAGGACCCGAACTTCAAGAACTTGAGCGACGCCGAGCAGGAGGCCTTGTTCCAAGTCGAAAAGCTCGTGATGTTCTACCTGCCCCGCATCTGCAATCACTGTTTGAATCCCGCCTGCGTGGCGGCGTGCCCCTCGGGCGCGATCTACAAGCGCGGCGAGGACGGCGTCGTCCTCATCAACCAGAACGTCTGCCGCGCCTGGCGCATGTGCGTCACCGCCTGCCCGTACAAAAAGACTTATTTCAACTGGGCGACGGGCAAGTCGGAAAAATGCATCCTCTGCTTCCCCCGCATCGAGACCGGACAGGCCCCGGCCTGCATGCACTCCTGCGTGGGCCGCATCCGTTACCTGGGCGTGATCCTCTACGACGCCGACCGCATCCACGAGACGGCCTCCGCCAGCGAAAGCGACCTCGTGGCCAAGCAGCTCGATTTGCTCCTCGACCCCAACGACCCCAAGGTGATCGAGGCCGCGCGCAAGAACGGGATCCACGACTCGACCCTCGAGTTCGCCCGGAAATCGCCGGTCTACCGGTTTGTGAAGGAATGGGGCATCGGGCTTCCGCTCCACCCGGAGTACCGGACCCTCCCCATGCTTTTTTACGTCCCGCCCCTGCTGCCGGTCCTGGGGCAGGTGGACGACCAGGTTTACGAGACGACGACGGAGGGGCTTTTTTCCACCATCGAGAAGACCCGTCTGCCGATTCAATACCTGGCCTCGCTCTTCACGGCGGGCAACGAAGGCCGCATCCGCGAGGTGTTGAAAAAGATGCAGGCCGTCCGTCTCCACCGCCGGTCGCTCACCGTGGGCGACGTCTCGGCCGAATTGGTGAAGGCGGCCCTGCAGGAGGTGCAGGTGACGCCCGAAATGGCGGACGCGATGTACCGCCTCACCTCGCTCGCGAATTTCGAAGACCGTTTTGTGATTCCACCCGCGCATCGGGAAGAAGCCATCGAGGCCATGGAGTCCGTGTTCGAGGAAAAGGGCGCCACGGGCTTCGGCTTCCGCATGGCACCGGCGAGGGGGCTATGAAGTACGAACTGTTGGCCGAATTCTTGCGTTACCCCGCCGGGGACACGGAAATGGAGGAGCTCTACACCAACACCTTCGACATCCACGCCATCTGCTTCTTGGAGGTCGGTTATGTCCTCTTCGGCGAGGATTACAAGCGCGGCCACTTGCTGGTGAAGCTGCAGGAACTCCATCGGGAGTTCAGCGTGGATTGCGGGACCGAGCTCGCCGACCACCTGCCTAATCTCCTGACCCTGCTCCCGCGGCTCAACGACGCTCGCCCCGAGGAGGCCGAGGCCTTGGTTGGAAAAATCATCCTGCCCGCCCTGGAGAAGATGCTTCAAGGATTCGCGGAAAAGGGAAATCCCTACGCCGAGCCGTTGAAGGCGGTACGCGAAATATTGGAACGCGATTATCCGTGTACGGGCATGGCACGCCATGCCCCTACGATGGAATTGCCCGCCTACCGGAACGACGAAATGACGGGAGACGCCTATGACGGCTAACACCCTCAACTACCTCCTCTTCGCCGTCGCGCCCTACGTGGCGGTGACATTGCTCTTGTCCGTCTCGCTCTGGCGGTTTTTTTTCCAGAGCTACAAGTTTTCCTCTCTCTCCTCCGAATTCCTGGAGAGCCGCGATCTCTTCTGGGGCTCGGTGCCCTGGCACTACGGCATCCTCGTTCTCTTTCTCGGGCACCTGATCGGCTTTCTGTTTCCCCGCGAAGTGCTTCTTTGGAACAGCATCCCGGTCCGTCTGATCGTCTTGGAAGTGACGGCCCTGGCGTTCGCGCTCTTGGCCCTGGTGGGTCTGTCTCTCCTCATTCGCCGGCGCCTTGGGAATCCGCGGATTCGGGCGGTCACCTCCTGGATGGACGTTCTCGTCCTGGGACTTCTTCTCATTCAGGTGGTCACGGGGATCGCGAACGCCCTGACGTACCGGTGGGGATCCTCCTGGTACGCCGCTGTCCTCACGCCTTATCTCAGGTCGATCTTCCGTCTTTCCCCCCGGGTGGAACTCGTCGCCGACATGCCCTGGATGGTGAAGACCCATATCATCGGCGCGATCACCATTGTCGGCATCCTGCCGTTCACGCGGCTGGTGCATTTCCTCGTGCCTCCCGTTTCGTACCTGTGGCGGCGCTATCAAGTGGTGATCTGGAATTGGGACCGCAGAAGAATCCGCGAGGCAGGAAAATGACGGATCGAGGCAAGGCCGTTTCCGTTCTCACCCTCAACACGCTGGCGTTCACCATCTGCTTCGCCTGCTGGATGATGAACGGGGTCCTGGTCACCTTCCTGGTGGATAACGGGGTCTTCGCCTGGGACAAGGCGCAGATCGGCTGGCTCATCGGAATTCCCGTTCTGACGGGTTCCATCGTGCGGCTGCCTCTGGGCGTCTTCACCGACAAGTACGGCGGCCGCGTCGTCTTCGCCCTCCTCATGCTTCTGGCCGCCGTTCCGATGTACCTGATGAGCTACGCCGATTCCTACTCCGACTTCCTGTGGGGGAGCTTGGGCTTCGGTCTGGCGGGCGGTTCCTTCTCCGTCGGCATCGCCTACACGTCCGTTTGGTTCCCGAAGAAACAGCAAGGGACGGCGCTGGGCGTCTTCGGCATGGGCAACGCGGGCTCGGCGATCACCAGCCTCTTGGCGCCGACCATACTGACGCGCCTCACGGCGGGAGGGTCGGAACTCGCGAATTGGCGTTCCCTGCCCAAGATTTACGCCGCGGCCCTGGTCGTCATGACGATCATCTTCCTTCTCCTGACGCACTCGCGGAAGGCGGTCGCCTCTCAATCCAAGACGATCGGGCAACAATTGGCGCCCCTCAAGAGCATCCGCGTCTGGAGGTTCGGCCTCTATTACTTCCTGGTCTTCGGCGGCTTCGTCGCCCTGGCCCAGTGGCTGATCCCCTACTACGTGAACGTCTACACCATGTCGATCGCGATGGCCGGGCTCATGGCCTCCATCTTCTCGCTGCCCTCCGGAGTCATCCGCGCCTTGGGCGGCTGGCTCTCCGACGCCTTCGGCGCCCGCCGCGTCATGTATTGGGTCTTGGGCTCCTGCCTCGTTGCTTCGGTTCTCCTGATCGTTCCGAGAATGGACATCTATTCCCCCGGCGGCGGCGTCATGGCCCTGGCCGGCGGCACGGTGACCGACGCCACGCCCGCGCAGATTTCCGTCACGGGCACGACGGGGATTGTGAAGACCTATCCGGTGAAGGTGAAGCCGGAGGGTTCGGCCGGAGAGAAAACCAGCCAAAACGATTCCCTCCTCATCATCTTGCCCACGGCCCGCTCCTGGCAGGAGCCGGCCGTCAAGGTCGGCGACACGGTGAAGAAGAAACAGCTCCTCGCCCGCGGCGTGACTCATCTCTACTTTCAGGCGAACGTCTGGATCTTCACCTTTCTGGTTTTCGTCCTCGGCATCATGATGGGGGTCGGCAAGGCCGCGGTCTACAAACACATCCCCGACTACTTTCCGCAGGACGTGGGAGTCGTGGGCGGCATCGTGGGCGTCTTGGGCGGCCTGGGCGGATTCTTCTGCCCGATCCTCTTCGGATACCTCCTCAACGCCACCGGCATCTGGACCACGTGCTGGATGTTCTTCGCGCTCCTGTCGCTCGTCTGCATCGTCTGGATGCACCGGGTGATCCAGAAAATGATGAAGGAGAAGGTCCCAGGCCTCATGTCCCAAATGGAAAAATCGGAGGTGGTTTCATGAGCGATATCGCGCGTTGGGAGCCCGAAGACGAAGGTTTTTGGAAGGCCCTGGGGGCAAGGATCGCCTGGAGGACCCTCGTCATTACGACGTTCTCCCTCGTTCTCTCGTTCACCACCTGGTTCGTCATGAGCGCGGTGGCGGTGAAGCTGCCGAACATCGGTTTCAAGTTCACGACCATGCAGCTCTTCTGGCTCACGGCCATGCCCGGCCTGGCCGGCGGCTCGCTGCGCATCATTCACACCTTTTTGATCCCCATGTACGGAACGCGGAAGGTCGTCACTTTCGCGACGTTCCTGAAGATTCTCCCGATGGTGGGCCTGGGACTTGCGATCATGAACCCCGCAACCCCTTTTTGGATCTTCGTCGTCCTGGCCTTCGCGTGCGGGTTCGGAGGCGGGGATTTTTCCTCCTTCATGCCGTCGACGAGCCTCTTTTTTCCCAAGCGCCTGCAAGGCACGGCCTTGGGCGTTCAGGCCGGCATCGGCAATTTCGGCGTGAGCCTGGTCCAGTTCGTCACGCCGTGGATCATCGGTTTCGCGGCCCTGGGCTCCCTGGCCGGCGGTCCGCAGACCTTCGTGAAGAACGAGGTTTCCAAACCCATTTGGCTTCAGAACGCCGCCTTCGTCTACCTGCCTTTCCTGCTCCTCTTTGGATTGCTCGCCTGGGCATTCCTCAGGCGGGTGCCGGTCACGGCCTCGTTCACCCAGCAACTCGACATCTTCAAGGACAAGCACACCTGGCTGATGACCTCGCTCTACATGATGACCTTCGGTTCGTTCTCCGGGTTCTCGGCGGCCTTCCCGCTGATGATCAAGTCTCTTTACACGGCGAAATTCCCGGAGGCCCCCGATCCGCTCAAGTACGCCTTTTACGGACCCCTCATCGGCTCCGCCGTCCGCGTCCTCATGGGACCGCCGTCGGACAAGTGGGGCGGCGCGATCATCACTCAACTTTCCGGCCTCGGGCTGCTCCTCTGCTCGCTCCTGATCACCCCGTACGTGGCCCCGGAATCGATGGCGGACTTCCCGTACTTCGTGGGCTTGATGCTCGCGCTCTTCTTCTTCTCGGGCATCGGCAACGCCTCCACGTTCCGCCAAATCCCGGTCATTTTTCCGCCGCGGCAGGCGGGGGGCGTGCTCGGCTGGACCGCCGCCATCGCGGCCTACGGGCCGTTTCTCTTCTCGGCGCTCATCGGGGCAGCGATCGCCAGGTACGGATCGCCGAAGTCCTTCTTCTACGGAGCGGCGGTTTTCTACGTCATCAACGTCGGAATCAACTGGTGGTTCTATAAACGGAGGGGCTGCGAAAAGCCGTGCTGAGGGATGTGGCGAAAGATCTTCATTCTGGCCGTCGTCCTCGGAGGGCTCGCCTATTTCGCGAACCTGGCGGTCCAAGAAGCGCGCCGCGTGGGGGTCAACCAGGGCTACGAGCCCGACCAACCGATCGCCTACTCCCACAAGGTGCACGCCGGTGACAACAAGATCGACTGCATGTACTGCCATTTCGCGGCGGAAAAGGGGCGTCACGCCGGCATCCCGCCCGCGAACGTCTGCATGAACTGCCACAAGCAGATCAGGAAGGACTCGCCGGAGATCGCCAAGATCCGGACCGCGATCGAGCAGAACAAACCGATCGAATGGGTGAAGGTCCACCGGCTTCCGGACTTCGCCTACTTCAACCACAGCCAGCACGTCACGTCCGGCAAGGTCATCTGTCAGGACTGCCATGGCCCCGTCGAGACGATGACGAGAATGCGTCAGGACAAGCCGTTGACCATGGGGTGGTGCCTGGATTGCCACCGGGCGAAGGGGATCACGCCGCCGGAGGAGGCTCCGTCCCGACTTGCCGGGATGGAGGGGGTGATGCGAACCCCGATCATAGACGGGCATTCGGTCGACGTCGGGAAGCCCATCGGCGGATTGGATTGTGCAAAATGTCACTACTAGATGAAAAATATTGGAAGGGGCTTGAGGAGCTTCGGGAGGACCCGAAGTGTCTGGAGGAGCGTTCGCGCGAGTTCGCGGATGAGATTCCCCTCTTCGCGCACATGGAGACGTCCCGCCGCGACTTCTTGAAGCTCCTGGGCTTCAGTTTCGCCGGGGCGGCCCTGGCCTCCTGCACCCGCATGCCGGTGGAAAAGGCGATTCCGTATTTGATCCAACCGGAAGACGTCGTGCCCGGAGTCCCGAACTGGTACGCCTCGACGTGCGGCGGGTGCCCGTCGGCCTGCGGTTTGCTGGTCAAGACGCGGGACGGGCGTCCCATCAAAATCGAGGGCAACGCCGAGTCGCCCTTGAACGCCGGCGGCGTCTGCGCCACCGGACAGGCGACCGTGCTCTCCCTGTACGACGACGCGCGCCTCAAAGGCCCGCTCCTCGACGGCCGTCCCGCCTCTTGGAGCGAGATCGACGCCCTGGTCGGCCGGGAACTCGCCGACATTGCGGCCTCGGGCGGCAAGATCGTCCTGCTCAGCGGAACGCTGCCCAGCCCCTCGCTCCGCTCCTTGGCGGACGAATGGGTCCGCAAGTATCCGAACGCCGAACTCGTCGTCTACGACGCCGTCTCTTCCTCCGCCTTGCTCGAGGCCCAGGAACTCGCCTTCGGGGAACGCGCCCTCCCCCGCCATGTCTTCGACAAGGCGAAGGTGATCGTCGGCCTCAATTGCGACTTTTTGGGGACGTGGATCTCTCCCGTCGAATTCACGCGGGCCTATGCGAGCCGGCGGAAGCCCGATGGGGAATGGGTTTCCCGGCATATCCAGTTTGAATCGCGGATGTCGCTGACCGGTGCCAACGCCGACCTGCGGATCCCGGTCAACCCTTCCGAGGAGCTGGGCGTCGCGGCCGCCCTGTTCAACGAGCTTTCACGCATGGCCGGGACCGGGACGCAGATCAACGCGCCGCTGAGAGGCGTCGATGCCGAGAGGGTCGCCGAGACGGCCAAGGAACTCTGGTCGGCCCGGGGAGAATCCCTCGTCGTCTCCGGAACGAACGACCTATCGGTCCAGATCGCCGTGGCCGCGATCAACAGCCTCCTGGGCAACATCGGCAAGACCGTCGACCTGGACAACCCGTCGTTCCAACGCCAGGGCGACGACCGGGCGTTCCAACGCTTGGCCGATGAGCTGACACAAGGCAAGATCGCCGCTCTCATCTTCGCTGGCGTCAATCCGGTCTACGACGCCCCCGACGGGGCGGCCTTTGGCCAGGCCCTCAAGAAGGTCCGTCTCACGGTCTCGCTCTCCGACCGTCTGGATGAAACGTCTTCGCTCGCAAAGATCGTGGCCCCCGAAAGCCACGCCCTCGAAACGTGGAGCGACGCCCAACCCAACGCGTTCACGTATCATGTGCAACAGCCGGTCATCCGCCCCCTCCACGACACGCGTCCGGCCTCGGAGAGTCTCCTGCGATGGATGGGGCGCACGGAGACGGCCTACGAATTCGTGAAAAACTATTGGGCGGCCAATCTGGCCGATTCCCCCTGGGACGATTGCGTTCGAAACGGCTTGATCGCGCTCCCTCCCAGGGACGGCGGCTCGCGCGGCTTGCGGTCCGAGGCCCTCTCGCGCATCGCGCAGAAACCGGCGGCGGAACTGGAACTCGCCCTCTTTGAGCCCATCGCCCTCCGGGACGGACGGCATGCGAACAATCCGTGGCTCCAAGAGCTTCCCGACCCGGTGACGAAGATCACGTGGGACAACTACGTCTCCGTCGCCCCGGCGACGGCCAGGGAGATCGGACTGCAGGACGGCGACGTCGTGACGGTGAAGACCGGCCGCGGGTCTCTCGAGATTCCGGTTCAGATCCAACCCGGCCAGGCCGCCCGGACGCTCGCCATCGCGCTGGGCTACGGACGCACGCGCTGCGGCAAGGCCGGGGAGAACGTCGGCGTCAACGCCTACCCCCTGGTCGGCGCCGGCGCGGCTACGTTGGAAAAGACCGGCCGGCGCGTCGAACTCGCGGCGACGCAGACGCACCACTCCATGGAAGGCCGGCCCATCGTCCTGGAGACGACGCTGGCCGAGTACAAGAAGAACCCGGCCGCCGGAAACGAGCACCGGGAAGAGCTGAAAACACTCTGGGCGGAGCACGACTATTCCGGGGCGCTCTGGGGAATGACGATCGACCTCTCGGCCTGCACGGGTTGCTCGGCCTGCGTGATCGGTTGCCAATCGGAGAACAACGTCCCCGTCGTCGGCAGGGACGAAGTCCGCCGGCGGCGCGAGATGCACTGGATCCGGATCGACCGCTATTACTCCGGCACCGAGGAAAATCCGGAAACCGTCCACCAACCGATGATGTGCCAGCACTGCCAGAACGCGCCGTGCGAAACGGTCTGCCCGGTGTTGGCCACCGTTCACAGCTCCGACGGCCTGAACCAGCAGGTCTACAACCGCTGCGTGGGCACCCGGTATTGCGCGAACAACTGCCCTTACAAGGTCAGACGCTTCAATTGGTTTGAATATGCCCGCAACGACAAATTCGACTTCAACATGAACAGCGAGCTGGGCGCCATGGTCCTGAACCCGGACATCGTCGTTCGTTCGCGCGGCGTCATGGAAAAGTGCTCGCTGTGCATCCAGCGCATCCAGGAGAAGAAGCTTTCGGCCAAGAAGGAAGGCCGCCCCCTGAAGGACGGCGAGATCCAGCCGGCCTGCGCGCAGTCGTGCCCGGCTCAAGCCATCGTCTTTGGCAATCTGAATGACCCGGCGAGCCGGACGGCCAAACTCAACAAGGACGGCCGTTTCTATCACGTGTTGGAGGAACTGAACGTGAGACCGAACGTGGGATATCTCACGAAGGTGAGGAACAAGACAAACCTATGATCCGCAAGAGAAGACAACCTTTGGTCGGCGCCCCGACCTCGATGATCCAGGTCACGGAGGACGTCTCCCGCTGGATGGACCACCGTCCCGGACCCTCCTGGTTCATGGCCTTCGTCGTCGCCGTCGCCGCCCTCGGCCTGGGCTTGGCCGCCGTTGCCTATCAGATCAAGGTCGGTATCGGGACCTGGGGCCTCAACAAGACGGTCGGCTGGGCCTTCGACATCACGAACTTCGTCTTCTGGGTCGGCATCGGCCACGCGGGCACCCCCATCTCCGCCATCCTTCTCCTGTTCCGGCAGAAGTGGAGAACCTCCGTCAACCGCTCCGCCGAGGCGATGACGATCTTCGCCGTCATGTGCGCGGCGATCTTCCCGCTCATCCACATGGGCCGCCCGTGGCTCGCCTTCTGGGTCTTCCCCTATCCGAACACGCGCGGATCCCTGTGGGTGAACTTCCGGAGCCCTCTCCTGTGGGACGTCTTCGCCATCGGCACGTACTTCACCATCTCGCTCGTCTTTTGGTACATCGGCATGATCCCGGACATCGCGACGCTGCGCGACCGCACCAAGAGCCGCATCAAGAAGTTTTTCTACGAAGTCCTTTCGGTCGGCTGGGACGGTTCGAACCGGACGTGGAGCCGTTACGAGACCCTCTGTCTGATCCTGGCGGGACTGGCCACGCCCCTCGTCGTCTCCGTGCATTCGATCGTCAGCATGGATTTCGCGACGTCCATCATTCCCGGATGGCACACGACGATCTTCCCGCCGTACTTCGTCGTCGGCGCGGTCTTTTCGGGATTCGCCATGGTCACGACGCTCCTCATCATCACACGGCGCGTGATGAACCTGCAGAACTACATCACCGTCGGCCACCTGGAGGCCATGGCGAAAATCATGCTTCTCACGGGCTCCATCGTCGGATTCGCCTACGCCACCGAGCTTTTCACGTCTTGGTACAGCGCCAACCCCTACGAACAATTCGCCTTCTCCAACCGCATCTTCGGGCCTTACGGATGGACGTATGCGATCATGGTGTTCTGCAACGTCATCGTCCCGCAGCTCCTCTGGTCCAGGACCATCCGGACGACGCCGGCCCTGCTCTTTCCGCTGACCCTCCTGATCAACGTGGGCATGTGGTTCGAGCGTTTCGTCATCATCATGACCTCGCTCCACCGGGATTTCCTCCCGTCGTCCTGGGCGATGTACACGCCGACCTTCATCGAGATCGCCACCTTCATCGGAACCTTCGGCCTTTTCTTCACCTGCTTCCTTCTGTTCGTGAGGCTGCTGCCCGCCATCGCCATGTGGGAGGTGAAGGCCGTGGTCGCCCACGAGCACCGCAGTCCCGAGGGAGGCGGCCATGGTTAAGGAGTACCTCTTCGGCATCTTCACCGACGAGACGAAGCTCCTGAGGTCCGTGCGACGGCTGCGCGGCGAGGGGCTTACGGTCCAGGACGTCCTCACGCCCTACGCGGTGCACGGCCTGGACGACGCCATGGGTCTTCGGCGCTCAAGGCTCGCCCTGGTGACCTTCTTCGCCGGCCTTTTCGGGCTGATTCTCGCGATGGGCTTTCAGTTCTGGACCTCCGCCTTCGACTGGCCCTTGAACGTCGGCGGCAAGCCGGCCAACTCGACGCTCGCCTTCCTGCCCGTCACCTTCGAGATCACGGTCCTCATCGGCGGCCTTTCCACGGTGCTGGCCTTTTTTCTCCGGACGCGCCTGAGGCCGGGCGCCAAGGCCCTTCTCCTGGAGCAGGGCATCACGAACGACCGATTCGTGGTCGTCCTGGAGAAGGGACACCCTCATTTCGAGGAAGAGAAGGCGCGGAGGATCTTGATGGAGACGGGGACGGACGCCATTACGGAGAGATCGATCGTTTATGAATAGGACTTTCGCCATCGCCGCCGTGTTGACGCTCGCCGCGGCGGTTTCCGCCTGCGAGAGGAACCCCAAGAGGCCGGGATTCGAGTTCCTGCCCGACATGGCTCACTCCCTCCCCTACGACGCCTACGCGCCCAATCCGTTGACGCGCGACGGAATGACGCTCCAAGCCCCGCCCGAGGGATCGATCCCCCGCGGTTTCGAGCCCTTCCACTATGGGGCGACACCCGAAGAAGCGGCGCGCGCGGGCCGCGAGCTCGCGAACCCCGTGCCGGCCACGCCGGAAAATCTCGCGCGCGGAAAGGCCCTCTTCACCCGCTTCTGCCTCGTTTGCCACGGAGCGGAGGGGAAGGGAGACGGGCCGCTCATCCCCAAATTTCCCAATCCGCCTTCGTTCACCTCGAAGGCCGTCCGCGAATATCCGGAGGGGCGGCTTTACCACGTTATTTCCCGCGGGGCGGGGTTGATGATGGCCTCCTACGCCTCGCAGATCGCCCCGGAAGACCGTTGGAAGATCGTCCAGTACGTGCGGACGCTGCAGAACCCGGTCACGCAACCCGAGACCAAACCGGCCGAGACCCAACCGGAGACAAAACCAGCCGAGACGCAGCCATGAACACGCCAACCTTTCAGCTCCGCGACCGATACAAGAAGCTCGCCTTCATCGCGATGGCAGCGGGCGCCGCGGCGCTCGTCACCGGCTTCTTTCTCGACCCGACGCGCGCCTGGGCCAACTTGTTGATCAACAATTTCTACTATCTCTCGCTCGGTCTGGCGGGCCTGTTCTTCATCGCGATTCACTTCATCGCGGGGTCCGGCTGGTGGACGGTCCTGCGGCGGATCCCCGAAGCGATGTCCTCCATCCTCCCCGTGACCGCCGTCCTCATGATCCTGCTTGTCTTGAGTATGATCGGGGGCATGCAGGGCCTCTATCACTGGGCGGACCACGAGGCCGTGCTGCACGACCCGATCCTTTCGGCGAAACAGGCCTACCTGAATGTTCCGTTCTTCTTCGGCCGCATGGCCGCGATCTTCACGCTCTGGATCGCCTTCGCGTGGCTTTTCCGCAGGACCTCACGGAGAGAGGACTCGGCCGCCGATCTTGGCCCTCACCGGACCCTGGTGCGCGCGTCGGCCGCCTTCATACCGATCTTCGCCCTCACCTTCTCCGTGGCGAGCGTGGATTGGATCATGTCGCTCGAACCTCACTGGTTCTCCACGATCTTTTCCCTCTACACGTTCTCGGGGCTCTTCCTGCACGGGCTCGCGGTCATCACCCTGATGGCCGTCCTTCTCATGGAGCGCGGCCATCTGGAAGGTTTCATCAACGAGAATCATCTTCATGATCTCGGCAAGCTCGTCTTCGCCTTCTCCACCTTTTGGGCCTACATCTGGGTGAGCCAGTATTTGCTGATTTGGTATTCGAACATCCCGGAGGAGACCTCTTATTTCATCGTCCGCACGGATCCCGATTGGAGCTGGCTGTTCCTCCTCAACCTCGCCCTTAATTGGCTGATCCCCTTCGCCATCCTCATGCCGCGCTCTTCCAAGAGGAATCCGGCCGTCCTGAAACGCGTCTGCGTCACACTCCTGGTCGGCCATTGGCTGGATCTCTACCTGATGGTCATGCCCAACACCGCGGGCAAGCGGTGGATCGGGCCGCTGGAAGTCTTGGTCGCCCTGGGCTACGGGGCCCTCTTTTTCTACGTGGTCGGCAAGGCCTTGGGCCGGGCACCGCTGGTCCCCAAGAATGATCCGTACTTGGCGGAAAGCCTGCACCATCACACGTGAATCGCCCCTACACGGACATTCTCTTCGAACAAAAAGAAGGCGTCGCCACCATCACCCTCAACCGCCCTCACAAGAGAAACGCCTTCCGCCAAAGGACGCTCGAGGAACTCGCGAAAGCCTTCCTGCAGGTGGGGCGGGACGGCTCCGTGGGCGTGGTCGTCCTGACGGGAGAAGGAGATAACTTTTGCGCGGGCGGCGACATCGGGGAAATGCTGGGATTGACCCCCCAGACGGGCGCCGTGTTCGTCCAGCACCTGTCCGCGTTGGCGCAGGCCATCACCGACTGCCCCAAACCCGTCGTCGCAAAGATCGACGGATACTGCATCGGAGGCGGCAACGAACTCCAGCTCTTCTGCGATCTGGCCGTCGCCAGCGGCCGCGCGCGCTTCGGCCAGGTCGGACCCAAGGTCGGAAGCGCCCCGCTTTGGGGCGGGTCCCTCCTGCTGCCCCGCCTGCTGGGCCTGCGACGAGCCAAGGAAATGATGTTCCTCTGCGAACCGATCACGGCGGCACGGGCCCTCGAAATCGGGCTCGTCAACCGCGTCGTCCCCGCGTCGCAACTTCACGACGCCACGGACACCCTCTGCCGTGACCTCCTCCGGCGAAGCCCCCAGTCGCTCACGCTTCTGAAGCGCTCCCTTCATCGCGGGTTGGCCGAAGAAATCCGCAAGGATCTCAGCATCTTGGAGGGGATTTACGGGACACCGGAACTCAAAGAAGGCATGGCCGCCTTCTTGGAGAAGAGGGAACCGAATTTCAAGAGAATTGACCGGGCATAAAGGGTGCCGATCGGAACGATGGTTGGCGCCCTGGGCTATGATCTAGATCATTGTCCGGCGATCCAGCGGGGGCTACCGTTTGGCCATGATCGAACTCCCGTCTCTCCAAAGCGACCCCCTCCGCCGGAAGGCCGAAAAGGGCCTCGCAGAAGACCTGCCGTCGCCCATGGAACCTCCGGAGGCCTTCGCCCCGTCCAACGTGAAGGCCGTTCCTTACGAGAAGATGGCCGCACCCTTGAGGCAACTGATCGACGACCATGAGGAGTTCCTCAAGGTGCTCACCGCCTTCGACAGCGCCCTCGTGGCGCTTAAGGCCAATCGCTGGCGGTTCACGCCGGAGATCGGCGCCGCCCTGAAGCGGTTCTTCGAGTGCCACGACGGGGACATGGCGCGGCACACGGAAAGGGAGGAAAAGGCCCTCTTCCCCCTCCTCCGCGAGAGATTCCTCGCCTCCGGTGAGCATAGCCCGGGACCCAATCCCGTCACGCCGGTGGAGATGATGGAGGCCGATCACACGCGGGTCACGCAGGCGGCGGCCCTGGCCTTCAATCTCCTGGGCCTCGCGCCGCGCATGAAAGACCCCTCGGACCGCGACCTCCTCTTTGAGCATGCCTTCGGTCTCGGCCAGGAGATCGTCGAGACGATGAAACTCCATATCTACAAGGAGAATACGACCCTCCTTCCGCTCGCCCAGGCCCTCTTGTCCCGTGAGGACATGTCCCGCATCCAGGCCCGGATGTCCGCGATTTGACGAAAATCAATTATGGACCTGAGCCGAGTCATGGGACCGCGCGGCCGATGGGGCACGATACAGTGTAGGGAAAAGATTCGATGACGCACCCGCCCATCAGCCGCTTTTACGAGGAGGACCACGACCGGCTGGACCGGCTCTTCCAGGAATTCCAGCGCCTCAAACAAAACGACTTCCTCAAGGCGCGCGAGATCTTCGCTCAATTCTATGCGGGCCTGGAGCGCCATATCCTCTGGGAAGAGGAGATCCTGTTCCCCGTCTTCGAGGAGAAGAGCGGGATGCATCAGGTGGGCCCCACCGCCGTCATGCGGATTGAACATACGCAAATCCGTGGACTCTTGGAGGTCATCCATCAACGGCTTTTGGAAAATTCCCCGGACACGGACAAGGAAGAAGCCCTCCTCCTCAACTATCTGGGCATGCACAACATGAAGGAGGAGAAGATCCTCTACCCCGCCATCGACCGGCTCATCACCGATGCGGAACGAGACCGCATCTTCCGGGACATGAAAAAACACGGCGGTTGAACCCTGGGTGCCGCCGCTGCATGACCAATGTCATGCCTCCGTCTGCCTCAGGTCATAACCGTCATCGGTCGCCGGGGGGATAATAAAAAAGTGAGACGAGCTGCCAGGTTGCAGCCAAGCCGGTTGACGTGGGTCGTCTTCGCCGTCGGCGCCGTCGTTACGATCGCGGTTGTCTTTTCTCTGACGCGGATCCTGGAAGAGACCCTCTTACGCGAGGCCTCGCTTCAAACCCTCAAGCACCTCTACATCAGCCGCGGGGCCCTCGCCTCTTTTCTCGTGATGGCCCTGGCCATCCTCGTTCTGGACGCCCAACACCGGAGATCCGAAGCGGCTCTTGCCAAGCTATCGCGGGCGGTGGAGAACTCGCCGGTTTCGATCATCATCACGAACCGGAAGGGGGACGTCGAATACGTGAACCCGCGGTTCTCCCAAATGACCGGCTATTCCGGCGCGGAGATGCTGGGTCAGAATCCCCGCCTCTTGAAATCGGGCCGCACGCCCCCCGAGATCTATAAGCAGCTCTGGGACGCCATCACCGCCGGCAAGGACTGGCAAGGCGAAGTCATCAATCGCAGGAAGGATGGCCAGGTCTATGACGAACTTCTCCGCATCTCTCCCATCCGCAACAGCAAGGGCGAAATCACGCACTACGTGGGGGTCATGGAGGACGTCACGGAGAAGAAAAAGATCGACCGTCTGAAGGACGAGCTGGTGGGAACCATCTCGCACGAGATCCGGACCCCGCTGGCGATTATCCGTCTGTCCATCGAAAACCTGAAGGACGAGCTCGCAGGGTCCCTCAAAGAGGAGCATCTCGAAACCCTGGAGGGGGTTCTCAGGAATTGCATCCGGCTGGCGAAGATTTCCGGGGAGATGCTGGATTTCTCCCGCCTCGAATCGGGGCAGCCGGCCATAGGACCGGAACGGGCCATCCTCCTTCCGGTCCTCGAGGAAACCCGCAAAAACTACGAGAAACCGGCCCGCGAACGGGGCCTTCGTCTCGACATTCAGGTGCCGGACGGGCTTCCCGATCTCAACGCCGATCCCAGCCGCTTGATCCAGGTCTTCCGGAACCTTTTCGACAACGCCCTCCGGTATGCCCGCAGCCGCATCGGCGTCACCGTCACCCCGTTCGACGGCTTCCTTCATCTCATCGTCGAGGATGACGGCCCCGGCATCGCCCCCGAGGAACTGGATCGCCTCTTTTACCGGTATCACCGCATCCGGGCCACGCAGAGCCGGGGAGAGACGGGGGGTGCCGGGCTCGGCCTGGCGATCTGCCGCGAGATCGTGGAACGCCATGGCGGTCGGATCTGGGCGGAAAGCGCCGTGGGCCAAGGCATGAAAATTCACTTCACCCTCCCAGTCTGGAAGGATAGGGGCTAAAATAAGGAGGCTTGATGAAAACAATCCTCATCATCGATGACGAGCCGGAGATTTTGCAGCAGGTCAGGAAGAGGCTTGAGAGCCATCATTATCGGTGTTCAACCGCCGCCGATCCGGTGGCGGGTATCGCCAGCGCCCGCTCGGAAATGCCACACCTCATCCTTCTGGACCTCATGCTCCCGGGGATGAGCGGTCTGGGGGTCTTGCGGGAACTGAAGAAGGATCCTCGATTGAAGACAATCCCGATCGTCATCCTCTCGGCCGTTGGCGACGAGGAGATCGCCCGCGAAGCCATGGATCTGGGCGCCGCCGGTTACCTCAACAAATCCTGCTCGCCGCAGGAACTCCTGGCGGCCGTGCGGGAATACGCCTCTTAGGCGGATTTCCGGTCCTCCGACGGCCTTCCCTACTGCTGCCCCATCTTGAGCACGGCCTCGATGTTGGTGGGAGGCAAATCGTCGGCACCCGTGGGAATCTCCACCAGGAAGGGATCGGGTGTCGCGAGCATCTCCTGCCAGACCGCATCAACCCCGGCGGACGCCCCCAGGCGCCGGGCTCGAATCCCAAAGGCCTCGGCGAGCTTCAGGAGGTCGGGGTTTCCATGCCGCGTCCCCAGGACGCGCCCCTGGTACTGCAGCTTCTGTTTCATCTCGAGGACGCGGTAGGAGTTGTCGTTGATGACGACGATCTTGACCCCGATCTTCTCGCGGACGGCCGTCTCCAAATCCTGGACGGTCATGAGAAAGTCTCCGTCCCCCAGAACGGCCACAACGACCCGGCCGGGGAGCGAGATCTTGGCGCCCATCGCCGCGGGCAGACCGAATCCCATCGCGCCGAAGTTGACCGAGGCGAGAAACTGAAGGGGCCCTCGCGCCAGGAGATGGTTGTTCGCGTATAGGACGTGCATCCCCGCGCCGCCCGTGACGATCGCGTCACGGGGCAGGAGGGGGTCCAGGCGGCTCAGCGCATAAGACGGCGAAAGCGGTTCCCGCGGCCCCGCCGCGGCGGCGAGCATCCCCCGCCACTGGGAGTCCCCCTCGCGCCTCTCGGCCGACCAGTCGGCGAGAGGACCGATCCCATTTTCGACGGCGATCCGGTTCAAGGTCTCGAGGGCGCGGCCGGCATCGGCCAGAAGATTTCTCTCGACGTAGAACTTCCTCTTCTCGGCCGCGGGGTCGAGGTTGATGAGATAAAGATCGGCTTCGGTCTCTTGCGTGAACTCGTAGGTCACCATGTCGGAGATCCCGCAGCCGATCCCCAGGATGACGTCGGCCCGCTGAAAGGCATGATCCGCCGGCGGGGTCCCCCCTCCGAACCCGGCGCGGCCCAGACACAAGGGATGGTCTTCCGGAAGAACGCCGCGGCCGTTGCCGGTCGTGATCACCGGGACCCGGAGTCTTTCCGCGATGACCCGAAGTCCTTCGGCCGCCCCCGCGTAAGCGACTCCGCAACCGGCCAGGATCAACGGTCTCTTCGCCCTTTGCAGGGCCTCCAAGATCGCACCAAGGACGGAAGGGTCCGGTGGCGGGACGTCCGGCCTCTCAAAACGATAGGACGCTTCGTCCACCTCCGCCCTCTCCTTCCAGACGTCCTCCGGCACTTCGATGAGAGCGGGGCCCCAAGCGCCCGCCAGACACGCGCGATAAGCGGCCGACAGGATCTCGGGGACATCGGCCGCCCTTTGCACGCGATACCCGCCCTTCAGAAAAGGGGCGAAAATGCGAAGATGGTCCGCCTCCAACATGCCGTCGGTGCCCTTGAGGCGCGACTTGACCGCCCCGGTGATGACGATCAGGGGCGAACAGTCCTTGTAGGCGTTGCCCACGCTCACCATCGCGTTCAAGGCCCCGGGGCCCGAGTGGACGACCGCGACGCCGGGCCGTCCGGTGAGGCGTCCCTCAGCATCCGCCATCGAGGCGGCCACCTGCTCGTGGCGGCAGGAGATGTAGCGGATGCGTTCCCGGAAATCGTAGAGCCCCTCGAAGAATCCCAGGATGGAGGTCCCGATGATGCCGTAGACGCGGGTCGTCCCCATCTTTTCCAAACCGAGGGCTAGGGCCTGAGCGCCGCTGAGTTGGGCCATCTAGACTCCGTTTACTACATTGACGGGTTTCTCGCCATTCAAGACGCGGAGGATGTTCTTCACGGAGACTTCGATGACCCGCGCCCGCGCCTCGTTGGTGGTGCCGGCCAGATGCGGCGTGAGCACCACGTTCCGGCACGTGAGAAGCGGGTGGCCGGGACGGATCGGCTCCTCGGAGAAGACGTCGATCCCGGCCCCGGCGATCGCCCCCGTATTGAGGGCCTCCGCGAGGGCCTTCTCGTCGACCAATTCGCCCCGGGCGACGTTGATCAGGTACGATCCCGTCTTCATGGAACGCAGGACCTCCGCGCCGATCATGCCCCGCGTCTCGGGCGTCAGCGGCACGTGAAGGCTTACGATATCCGACCTTCGTATCAGCTTTTCCAAGGGGACGTAGGCGACGCCCAGTGCGTCTTCCTCCTCCGCCGGGAGCCTCCGGGGGTCGAAATAGACGATCTCGGTCCCGAAGGGACCGAGACGCCTGGCCAATTCGCGTCCGATGCGGCCCATGCCCACGATCCCCCAGCGTTTGCCCGCAAGCTCAAAGACCCCCAACTCGAAGGCCTCGGACTGGGCCCAGACGCCCGCCTCCGTCCTCCGGTGGAAGTAGAGGGCCTTCTTCAGGAGCATCAAGGCCAGGAGGATCGTGTGCTCGGCGACGCTCTTGTCGTTGGCGCCCGCGGCGTTGGCGACGGGGATCCCCTTCGCCCGGCAGGCCTCGAGGTCGATGTGCTGGACGCCCACGCTGGGCTGCTGGATGAGTTGAAGCCGGCCGGCCTCCTGAATCGTCGCGGCCGTGATCCGGCGCTCGAAGGTGTAGTCGCCCAGGAGGATCCGGGCCCTTTGGACGGCGGCTTGAAGTCCCTCGGGGCTTGAGTCGGCCGCGCTGACGAGATCCAGGGTGCGGCCCGCGAGGTGCGGCAGCAGGAGTTGTTCGAGGAAACCCTTCGGGAGGGGCGAGAGGGAGACGACCGTGGGGATCTCGGGCGAGGCGTCCATGGTTCGATGACTACCCTCTTCCCTCTTCCAGCGGAATGACATCAATCATGCCCTGCGGCGCCCCCGCCGCAATGCAACGCGGGCGGCATGACTAAAAAAACCAATCATTTCAATGAGAAGCGGATGTGACAAAAATCATGCGCTCTTCTGCCGGCCGTCATGACGTTTCCGGGACGGAGGTGTAACGAAATCTCTATGAGACTCGGACCTTGGGAAATCGCCGCCGTTTTGGCTCTCGCCCTCCTGATCTTCGGACCCAGCAAACTCCCTTCCTTGGGAGAGGGGCTCGCAAAGTTCCTCAAGAACTTTAAGAAGGGGATCAGGGAGGTCGAGAAGGAAACGGCCGAGATTAAGGACCGGTTGACCTGAACAAACTCCGATCCCAGGGACCTAAACCCTAGGCCGCGCGGCTTAGGACACGGTCCTTGGGACGGGGCGGCGCCGGAAACGGCACCGCCACCCGACGTTCCGATCCAATGGATCGGGGCCGAATTGGCAAGGAGAAGAAACATGACCTCAGCGCAGGACGCGCTGGCCGCGATCCTCTCGCGGGCCGAGCCGCTTTCCATCGAAGATTGCCCCCTGAAAGACTCCCTTCACCGGCACCTGGCCAGTCCGGTCGTCGCCCCCATCCCGCTCCCACCCTTCGACAATTCCGCCATGGACGGGTACGTCATCGCCGGCGAAGGGGATTCGTTTCAGGTCATGCCGACGATTGCGGCCGGGGATCGGGGACCGTCCGTCATTCATCCCGAAGAGGCCTTTCGCATCATGACCGGGGCCCCGGTGCCGGAAGGCGCTTATGCCGTCGTGCCGTTCGAAGAATGGCCCATCATGAAACCCGTCACCCGGGGGGACAACATCCGCCGGGCGGGCGAGGACGTGGCGAAGGGCGACCGGCTTTTCGGGGCGGGCGAAAGGATCACGTCCCGGACGATCGCCCTCATGGCCGCCCTGGGGCTTGAGACCGTCCGTGTCTTTCGCAGACCGAGCGTGCGCGTCCTCTCGACGGGTTCGGAATTGGTCGATGTAGGGGCACGGCGCGCCGTGCCCCTACGACCGGGACAAATTTACAACAGCAACGGCCCCGCTCTCGCCGCCGCCCTCAAGGAAATGGGGATCGAGGCGGAGACGGTCGGCGCCGCCGTCGACGACGAGGACACGCTCAAGAAGGCCTTGAACCGGGGGAACGGCGCAGACGTCCTGATCACCATCGGCGGGGTTTCCGCCGGCGACTTCGACCTGGTCCCGAAGGCCCTCGAGGCGCTCGGAGCCCAGGTCGTTTTTCACAAGGTTTCCATCAAACCGGGCAAGCCTCTGCTCTACGCCCTCTGGGGACGGACCCATGTCTTCGCCCTGCCCGGCAACCCCGTTTCCGCCCTCCTGGTCTTCGACCGCTTCGTGCGGCCGGCCCTCCTCAAGATGATGGGGGCCGAAAAGATCAGCCGCACCCCGCACGAGGCGGTCGCGGCCGAGCCGCTCAAGGGCGCCTCCGGCAAGGAGGTCTATCTGCGCGGAATCGTCACCTCCGAGAACGGCCGGTTCATCGCCCGCTCCGCCGGGGCGCAGGGTTCGGCCATGCTCCGCTCGCTCGCCCGCGCCAACGCCGTTCTGATCGTCCCCGCCTCCAAACAACGCATCGCCGCCGGCGAGTCCTTGTCGTTCGAATTTCTGGAGGACAATTGATGACGATCACCCTTCGTTTCTTCGCAACCCTCAAAACCCGCTTTCGCGCGGATCAGAAGGAAGTCACCCTCGACCGCTCCAAGACGGCCCGCGAAATTTTTGAGGAACTCTTCGATTCCCCGGAGGACGGCGCGCGCTTCCTGCCCTTCACCCGTTTTGCCGTCAACTGCGAGTACGTGCCTCCGGAAACGGTCGTGCGGCCGGGGGACGAACTCGCGTTCATCCCGCCGGTCAGCGGAGGTTAAAAAGATGATCGCGATCGTTCACGAACGGATCGACGTCCCCCAGGTCCTCGACTCCGTGCGTTCGGTGACGTCGGGCGGCGTCGTGCATTTTCTCGGGACGATCCGCAACGACGGCGGGATCGAGGGGCTTCTCTATGAATGCTATCCCGAGATGGCGCGGAAGGTCCTGGAATCGATCGCGGCGGAGGCCAGGCGCCGCTGGCCCATCGAGGCCGTCTCGGTCGTTCACCGCGTCGGTTGGATCCCCGTGGGCGAGGAGGCGGTGGTCGTGGCGGTCGCCTCGCCCCACCGCGCCGACGCCTTCGAGGCCTGCCGCTACGTGATCGACGCGCTGAAGAGCGAGGCGCCGATTTGGAAGATCGAAGGAGGCCAACATGCCGCTTGTTGCTGACATCACGGGCGTCATCCTCGCGGGAGGGGCCTCCTCGCGCTTCGGGGAGAACAAGGCCCTGACGAACTTTCTCGGCGTCCCCATCATCAAGCGGGTCGCCAAGGTCATGGACGTCGTCTTCAACGACGTCCTCCTCGTCACCAACGCGCCCGGGGCCTACGAACACCTGGGAATCCGCATGGCCCAGGACGGAATCCCCGGCATGGGCCCCCTGGGAGGCATCGTCACGGCGTTCGACAACACGATGAACGACCGGATCTTCGTGGTGGCCTGCGACATGCCGCTGCTCCAAGCCATCACGATCGAAAGGATCATCGCGCAGGCGGGATCGGCCGACGCCGCGATCGCGACCCACGACGGCATCCACGAATATTTGCTGGCCCTCTATTCCCGCAACCTCCTCCACCGCCTCCGCTGCTGCCTCGGCGAGGAGAAGCTATCGCTCAGGGACTTCTGCACCCATCTCTCGAACGTCGCCTGGATTCCGGTGGAGGGGGACGCCTGGTTCAACGTCAACACAAGGAAGGACCTGGAATTCCTGGAGAAGACCCATGCTGACTGACGGTTCGCAAAGAAAGATCGAATACCTTCGTCTCTCGCTCACGGATTTGTGCAACATCCGTTGCCACTACTGTCTGCCGCCCGAGGGCATTTCGAAGGCGCACCGATCCGAGATCCTCTCGTTCGAGGAAATCGAACGACTGGTGTCCCTCCTGGCCGGCCTCGGGATACGACGCGTGCGGCTGACCGGCGGGGAACCCCTGGTCCGCCAGGGTCTTCCGGAACTCGTCCGCCGACTCAAGGCGATCGGCGGCCTGGAAGAGGTCCTGCTCACGACCAATGCCCTCCTCCTGGCGCCGATCGCCAAGGCGCTCCGCGAAGCGGGGCTCACGCAGATCAACATCCACCTCGACACCTTGAAACCCAAGCGATTCCGTCAAATCACGCGCCTGGGCGAGATCGAGCGCGTCTTCGAGGGCATCGAGGCCGCCCGCCGCGAGGGTTTTAGCCCCATCAAGCTCAACGCCGTGGTGCAGAGGGGGATCAACGACGGCGAGGTCACAGATCTGCTCGAATACGCGGCCCGCCAAGGCCTGACCCTCCGGTTCATCGAGATGATGCCGATCGGGCCGGGACTCGGCATGCCCCGCCTATTCATCCCGAGAGACGAGATTCTGGAACGGCTCTCGGAGCGCTTCACGCTGCTGCCGTCGACCGAGCGCCTGGGTCTGGGACCGGCCAGCTACTACCGCATCCAGGAATTAGGGACCCTGGTCGGATTCATCGCGCCTGTCTCTCACCCGTTCTGCGACGCCTGCAACCGCATCCGGATCTCGAGCGACGGACGATTCCAGGATTGCCTGGCCTACGACGGCACCTTCTCGTTCAGGGACCGGCTCCGGACGCCGGGTGTTTCCGACGATGAGATCGCCGGGGAGGTTCGGGATCTCTTGCAGGGAAAGAGACCGGGCCATGCGGGTTTTGTCCAACTGCCGTCGCTCGCGACTCCGTGCATGAGCGCGATTGGAGGTTAAATGATCGACATTACGAACAAGATCGAGTCCCTGCGCACCGCCGTCGCCGAATCCCGCGTGATCGCCAAGAAGGAGACGATTGACCGGGCCGTCAAAGGCGATACGCCCAAGGGCGACGTCCTGAACGTCGCCAGGGCCGCGGCATGCCTGGCGGCCAAGAAGACCCAGGAACTGATCCCCTATTGCCACCCCCTCGCCATCGACGCCGTCTCGATCGCGTTCGAGCCTAAACCGGGCGAGATCACCGTGCGGGCCGAGGTGAAGACGGTCGCAAAGACGGGGGTCGAGATGGAGGCCCTGACGGCCGCCGTGGTCGCCGCGCTCACGATCTACGACATGATGAAGGGTTATGACAAAGACGTCGTCATCGGCGAGACGCGATTGATCGAAAAGCACGGGGGCAAGAGCGACTTCGGGGCGGACCTCGTCGCCCCCGTGAAGACCGCCGTCCTCGTCACCTCGGACAGCGTCTCGGGGGGCAAGAAATCCGACAAGTCGGGGAAGATGATTTGCGACGAGATGAAACGATTCCCGGTCGATGTGAAACACTACGCGGTCGTCCCGGACGATCGCGAGGAGATCCGAAAGAAAATTCTGGGATGGATCGAGGAAAAGATCGGGCTCATCGTCACCACGGGCGGAACGGGGCTGGGTCCCCGCGACGTCACCGTGGAGGTCGTGAGCTCGCTCATCGAGCGGGAGGCGCCCGGCATCACCGAGGCCATGCGCGCCTTCGGGCAGAGGCGCACGCCGTACGCGATGCTCTCGCGGGGCGTGGCAGGCACGCGCGGACGGACGCTCATCGTCACGCTGCCCGGGTCGTCCAACGGCGTCCGGGAGGGGATCGCTGCGGTCTTTCCTCACGTCCTGCATGCGTTCAACATGATGGGGGGAGGAGGGCATTGATGAACGCCGCATGGGTCATCACACCCCTGTTTTTCCTCACCGGCCTCGTCTACGCCATGGGGGGACTCGCCGGCGGTTCGACCTATCTGGCCCTCCTCGCCCTCTTTCAATACCCCTACGGCTCGATCCCAAAGGTCGCCCTCCTCTGCAACCTGATCGTTGCGGCGGGAGGGACCTGGCATTTCGTTAAGGCCGGGCATTTGGACCTCAAGCGGGTCTTGCCTTTTTTGATCGGCTCCATCCCCGCGGCCTATCTGGGGGGAAGGATTCCCGTCGGCAAGGAGCTCTTCACCCTCCTCCTTGGCCTCTCTCTCGCGGCGGCCGCCGCGCGCCTCCTGTTTCTCGACAAGGCCATCGAGGCCGCGAAGGCCCCCGCCATCAGGAATACTTGGGGTCTCGGGCTTGTCTTGGGGACCCTGTTGGGGTTTCTCTCGGGCATCGTCGGGATCGGCGGCGGGATCTTTCTCGCCCCCGTCCTTCTCTTTCTCCGCTGGGCCGGCCCGCGCCAGGCCGCGGCCGCGGCGTCCCTCTTCATCCTGGTCAACTCCGCGTCGGGGCTCCTGGGACAGTTCACAAAGGGAGGACTCGACATCCCGGCCGCTCATGTGATTCCTTTGATCGCCGCCGCCTTCTTGGGCGGCCAGATCGGGAGCCGCCTCGGCGCCGGAAGGATTCCAAGCCTGGCCCTGCAACGGATCACGGGCCTCTTGATCCTGACCGTCGCCTTGAGACTCCTTGGAGGCCTTTGGGGGGGACTCTGGTGAACCGCGAGATCGACGCCTATCGCTTCTTCTTTCCCGCCGGATGGCTCTTTGGAGTGGCGGGCACCGTCCTGTGGATCCTCTTTCTTCATCACTTCATGACGGTCTACCCCAGGGACTGGCACGCTGACCTCATGACGGGGGGATTCCTCCCCCTCTTTGCCGCGGGATTTCTCATGACCGCGGTCCCCCGATTCACCGGGAGCTTCGGCCCCGAGCGCGGCGACCTCATGCTGACGGCGGCGCTGGCGGCCAGCCTCCTGATCACGGTCTTTCTCCCGAACCGACTGCCCTTTCATGCCTCCCTGGGGTTGTTCAGTCTCCTCATGCTCGCCTTCTGCTGGCGCCGCATCCACCGGCGGAGCACGTATCCGCCGCCGCCTTTGATCTTCGCCCTCGTGGCTTTTACGACTCAAACGGCGGCGTCCATTTTCCAAGCCGCGCATGACCTGACCGGCCGCTGGGAGGCACTCGACACCCTCGGCCGCCTGTTCCTTTATGAAGGCTTCCAGCTCCTCCTCATCCTCGGGGTCGGGATCTTTCTCATCCCGAACCTTCTGGGCCATCCGACCTGCACGCCGCCGGTCACGATGGGGATCCGACCCAGGGACGCGAAGCCCCTCCCCTTCTTCCGCCTCGTTCCGGCCCCGCTGTGGGCGGTCTCGGCGATCCTCATCGGGTCCTTCGCCCTGGAGGTCTGGGTTTCGGCGGTCGCGGCGATCGCCATCCGGGCCGCGGTCTTCACCCTGGTGAGTTTTCACGACTGGAAAATCCACAGGTTTCCCCTCGTGCGATCGACCATGGCGTGGAGCCTCTGGATCTCCTGCTGGCTCCTTCTATTGGGTCTCTGGCTCCCCGCCGCCTTTCCGTCTTATGCCGTCCACGTCCGGCACCTGACCTACGTGGGCGGGTTCGGTCTCATGACCCTCGCGGTCGCGACCCGCGTGACCCTAGCCCACGGCGGCCACGACCTCGCGCTGGAACGGACTTCGCGCTTTTTCAAGGCGGCCGTCGCCCTCATCCTGCTCGCCACGGTGACGCGCTCGATCGCGCGGCTCCTTCCCGAGGCGGCCTATTGGAATCATCTCCTCTTCGCCGCCTGGGCCTGGATCGCTGGGCTCGTCGCATGGGGCTGGTTCGCCCTTCCGCGCATCGTTCGAACAACCGAATAGGAGGCTTTATGAGTGGCGCCCATCTTCGCTTCAACATCCCCATCGAGCGTTTTCTCAAAGACCTGACGGAAGCGACCTGCCAGGCCGTCTTGAAGCGGGGTTTCCGCGGGCCGATAGCCCCCCTCAAGACGGCGGTGTCCAGCGCCATCAAGAAGATCCTAAAAAATGAAATGCAGGTCAGCCAGCAGTGTGGAAGAAGCATCATCGGAATTTGCAGTCACGCGGAGCGCTTCGAGCCCTGGTCGAAGGAAGCACGAGAACTTGCCAAGCTTGAAAAGGAGGAGCCGTGAAAAACATTCCCCTGGCGCTTGCGCTCCTCGTCGGATTCACCCTCGCCGGATGCGCGGGAAAGCCGGAGACCTACGGCACCCAATACGGATCCCCCGAGTCCAAGCTCGGCACCGAGCTTCCCAAGGGCGCCGCCCTCTATGAAGGCGACACGGTGACCAAGCTCCCCGAGATCAAGCCGGTCCCCAAGGAGACGGTCCATCATGTGCGCCTGGACGTGAGCCACAAGACCGTCGAAGTGTTCGACAACGTCAAGATGAACCTCTGGTCCTTCGGCGACGACGTCCCCGGCCCCACGATCCACGTGCGCCAGGGCGACAAGGTGGTCTTCACCCTCACCAACCGGTCGTCCGAGCAGGCGAGCTTCACGCTGCCCATGCCTCATTCGATCGATTTCCACGCGGCCATGGTCTCGCCTCAGGACAAGTACCGGACGATCGACCCCGGCCAGACGCTCTCCTTCGAATGGACCCCCAACTACCCCGGCGTCTTCATGTACCACTGCGCCACCACCATGGTGCTCCAGCACCTGGCCAAGGGGATGTACGGAATGACGGTCGTCGAGCCCAAGGACGGATACCCCACGAAGGTGGACCGCGAATACGCCCTGGTCCAATCGGAGTTTTACCCCAAGAAGACGCCGGACGCCGACGGCACCTACGACACCGACATGGAGGCCGTCGAGATGAAGCACCCGACCTATGTGACCTTCAACGGCCGGTTCCAGCGCCACATCCAGGAACCCCTCGCCGCCAAGCCCGGCGATCGCGTCCGCCTCTACGTCTTGAACGCCGGCCCCAACGACACATCGAGTTTCCACGTGATCGGGACGATCTTCGACAAGGTCTGGGTGGACGGGAACCCCGCCAACGAGTTCCGGGGCCTGCAAACGTTTCTCTTGGGGGCCTCGAACGGGGCGATTTTTGAGTTCGTGATCCCGGAGAAGGGACAATATGTCTTTGTCGATCATGAATTTGCGGATGCCCATCACGGTGCTATGGGTGTTATTGACGCAAGTCAGTAGCGCCTATCCGTGCGGCCTCTGCCGGGAGGACAACCGCGCCGCGGTTTACACCTGGGAGGCGGCGCAAAAGGTCGCCGCCGCCCCCGACAAGCTGGAGTTCGTGGTCCTCAAGGTGTTGGGCCCCCTACCTCAAAAGCGGGCCGATGAGATCGCATCCTGGCTCGCGCAGCGGGCGGGCGTGGACCCTTCGACCGTCAAGGTGTCGGCGTTTCAGAAATCGGTCGGCTTCGTCTTCGAAAAATCCCGGGACAAGGCGGGCCTCGTCTCCGAGATGAAGAAGTCCTTCCCCGAGCTTTCCCTCCACATCCTGACATACGAGGATCCCAAGCCTTCGAATCCGTGATTGACGTCGGCCTACGAATCCGGCTCTAATAGCTTCTTTATGAAACTCCTTCTCATCAATCCGAAGTTCCCCGAAAGCTTTTGGAGCTTTTCTTGGGCCTTGGACCACGTGACCACGGACAAGAAGACGGTCAATTCCCCCCTGGGGCTGGCCACCCTGGCCGCCCTCACGCCCTCGGACTGGGACATTACGATCATCGACGAGAACGTCGAATCCATCGACTGGGATTTCCAGGCCGACCTCGTGGGCGTCTGCGGCATGGGCGTGCAAGTTCCGCGCCAAAAAGAGATTTTGGAACATTTCAAGAAGCGGGGGATCTTCGTCGTCGCCGGGGGCTCCTACGCCTCGCTTTGCCCGGAGGATTACGAAGGACTCGCAGACGCGGTGATTTCGGGCGAGGCCGAATACATCTGGCCGCGATTTTGCGCCGATTTCGCCGCCGGACATCCGCTGGCCCTCTACCAGGAGACCGGCGAGGTGGACCTGACCGATTCGCCGGCGCCCCGTTACGACCTCCTCAAGACGGAACACTACCAAAAGGTCTCCCTCCAATTCTCGCGCGGCTGTCCCTTCCGCTGCGAGTTCTGCGACATCATCGTCATGTTCGGCCGCAAACCGAGGACGAAATCGCTCGGGCAGGTGGAGCGTGAATTGGACCTTTTGAGGAGCCGGGGCGTCACGAGCGTCTTCTTCGTCGACGACAACCTGATCGGCCACATCCACAAGGCCAAGGAGTTCTTGGCCTTCCTGGCGGAATACCAAAAGCGCCACGATTACCGGTTCAGCTTCGGGACCGAGGCCTCCATCAACATGGCGGCGGACGCGGAACTGATGGGGCTGTTCCGGGACGCGAACTTCGAGTGGGTCTTCATCGGCATCGAAACGCCGAACGAGGACAGCCTCATGGAGACCTTGAAGAAGCAGAACCTGCGCGGCGACCTCCTGAGCTCCATCCGGACGGTCTACGATTACGGCATCGACATCTTCGCGGGATTCATCGTGGGATTCGACAACGACGACAAAACGATCTTCGAGCGCCAGTATAACTTCATCGTCTCCTCCGGAATCGTCGTCTCCATGGTGGCCCTTCTCTGCGCACTGCCCAAGACGCCTCTCTTCGAGAGGCTCCAGAAGGCGGGGCGTCTGAAGCAGGAACACGCGCCCGACAACACGCGCCCTTTCACGAACGTCATTCCGCTCCGGATGTCCCATGAGGATCTGGTCGCGGGTTACGAGGACCTGCAGCGAAGGCTCACGGATGACCGCGCGATCTTCCAGCGCATCCGCAACAAGCTACGGCATCTGAGGAAGCCGCTCACCTCGCCGCACCTGTCGTGGAAGCAGAAGATCTCCTACGGCCTTGGCCTGCTGGTCCACGGCATCCTTCCGGGCGGACCGAGACGCATCGCCTATTTCCTGCGTTCCTGCCTGCCGGCCCTGAGGAACCCCAAGACCGTGGCCGTCATCCTCACCGACTGGATCGCCGCCCTGTCCCTCAAGAGCTACCGCGTCCGGCATTTCGACAAGACACCCTCGGGCGTGCAGGCGTCTTTTCTACGTCTCCAGACGGCCGTCACGCGGACGCTCCAGAACCTCGAAGGCGTGTCGCTGAGAATCGCCGCCCGGCAGGGCATCGAACGGCTCTGGATCGACCTCAAGGACGCGGCCGACATGGACCGGATCCTCCGTCTGTCGCGGGCCATCCGGAGGACGCTCCGGAAGTCGCACGAGGAGATCGTCATCGATTGCCGCTCCCTGAAGGAATCAAGCGCCCTGCAGGTGGCCCTTCTTCTGCGCAAACTCCGTCGCTATCGGAGACAGGTTTACGTTCAGCTTCCCCAGGCCCTCTACCAGCTCCTTCGCGAAGAGCTGACGCCTTTCCAGTACACCCTCGTACCGGCCTGACCTTCCTCCTCGCGGCCGGCGCGGTGATATGGTATGAAGGCCGTCATGCACCTCGCAACGCGAGGCCCCTCCGGAGTGACGGCCTCAACCCGCAAGGCCCTCGCCGTCGCGAAGAGCCTCAAAGGCCGTTGGGACGCCCACGCGCGGAAGGATTTCACGAACAAATCGGCGAGCCTTTCGTTCTACACCATCATCTCGATCGTGCCGCTCGTCCTGGTCCTCACCACCCTCCTGGGCCATGTCGTCCCTCAAAAGGTGCTCGTCCATGAGATGATGGAGATGATCGAGCAGTTCTTCCCCATCCAGAGCCCCGTCGTCCTGAAAAGCCTCGAATCACTTTTCATCAAGCGCCGGACGTTCGGCTGGTTCGGCGTCGTGACCCTCCTTCTGTCCTCCCGGCTCATCTACTTGAACCTGGAACACATCGTGAACGACCTCCTTGAGACGGGCCGGCGGCGAAACTACCTCCTCCGGCGCCTGTTCTTTCTCGTGTGGCTGACCGGCTCCATGCTCGTCCTCCTGACGCCGCTCCTCTTGGGCGCCGTCCGCCGGACGCTGGCCGCCTTCGATGTCTTCCTCCCTTCGGCCCTGGCCTCCCGCGGCGTCTTTCTCTTTTCGGCCTTCTTCATGTTTTTTTGCGCGGCCCTCATCCTGCCGACCCGCCGCGTTCCCGTGAGGCGCATGCTCGTCGGAGGCATCGTCTTCGCGTGCGCCCTCGTCGCGGGCCAAGTCGCCTTCAAGTCGCTCACGGAACGGAGCTTCGCCCAGTACAACCTCCTGTACGGCTCGCTCGCCTCCCTCATGCTGGGCGCCCTGTGGATCTTCTATTTCTACCAGATGTTCCTGATGCTGATTTACTGGACGGGCAAGAAACACAGCGGCGCTGAAGCTCCCAAGCCGGCGATTCGCGCCGATTACGCGGAGACCAAGCTCCCGATTCGGCGTTAGGCGGCCCGAGAGCGGTCGAGGCATGACGAAGGTCATGTCGCTCTTTGGCGTTCCGGGCTATTTTGAAAACGATTTCGAACCGCGAGGGACTCTTCATGAAGGTCAAAGATTGGATGACCAAGAAGGTGTTTTCGATTCCACCGACGGCTTCGGTGCGGCGGGCCTTCGGCCTGATGAAGACCCGCGACATCCGTCACCTGCCCGTGGTCAGGCGAGGCCAACTCGTTGGCATCGTCACCGACCGGGATCTCCGCAGGCCCAAGATTTCCGACGTCTTCCGGGAGTGGGACCGCCTGTACCGCTTGGGGGAGGACATCGCGGTCGAGGACGTCATGACCTCTCCCGTCCTGACCGTCAGGCCGGAGACGGACCTTCTGACGGCCGCTTCGATCCTGGTGGAAAAGAAGATCGGCATCCTGCCCGTCGTCGCCGGCAAGGGGAAGGTGGTCGGCGTGATCGCAAACCGTGACATCCTAAAGGCGCTCGTCCGCGAACTCTCCGGCCGGGAGCTGCAAGACCGAAAAGACGCCGTTCTGCCGGCGTAAGCCTTCTTGTCGCACTCGTGGTATAAAGGAAAGTCGACCCGGAGACCTTCATGTTCGTTCAGGCGATCGAAAAAGCCGCGCGGTTCGTCCGGCCCATCCACATCATCACCCGCAATTACGGCTCCCAGACCGTTGTACCCTCCACGGCCACTCTCTTCTTCCTTAACGCCGACGGCTGGGCACTCACCTGCCGCCACGTCTCGGACCTGGTCGCCAACGCCGACCGCGTCAACCGCCGCTACCGCCAGTTTCAAAGAGAGGCGCACGATCTGATCGTCCGCAAGCGCCGGGCGGCCGTCCGGGAGCTGGAGAAAAAATACGGGTACTCGGAGCGGATCACGGTCGAGATCCGGAACACGTTCGTCAACTGCGCGGACGGAAAGCTCGACGTCAAGATCATCCCCCATGAAAAACTCGACCTGGCCCTGATCAAGTTCTCCAACAGCCGCCTGCACTGCGAGCAATTCCCCGTCTTTCCCGCGGGCACATCCGCGCTCAAGCCGGGACTCATGGTCTGCCGCCTGGGCTACCCGTTCCCCGATTTTACGAACTTTCGTTACAATGACGAGAGAGACGCGATCGAATGGACGCAGGAAGGGCAGGTTCACACGCCTCTCTTTCCGATCGAAGGCATGGTGACCCGGCTGATTCTGCAGGGGGGCAACGGCCACGAAACCGTCTCGGGCTTTGAGCTCAGCACGCCGGGTCTACGCGGCCAGAGCGGCGGTCCGGTCTTCGACACCGAAGGCAAGGTCTGGGGCGTCCAGTTCGCCACGGGCCATCTCTACTTGGGATTCGACATCCATCAAGAGGTCTTGAAGATGGGCAAGACCGTGACGGTCTCGGACAACGCCTTTTTGCACGTGGGGCGGTGCCTCCACGTGGACCGGGTCAAGGATTTCCTCAGAGCGAACGGGGTCGCGTTTCAGGAGGGGTGACCGGATCGCGGACGACGGGTCTTTATCGTTCTGGACCTTATCCGCTTTTGAATCCACGCCGTGATGGAGTAGATCAACGCCGCGCAGGAGAGGATCATGACGATCAGCGCGATCACCGTGTAGGGACTCTCGCGAATGTCATAAAAGTTGGGGCTCGGGATTCCCAAGGCGGGAAAGACGTTCTCGACGATATAACAGGCCGGCAGGGTGACGATGCAGACACCGATTCCCCGCAAAACCAGCCATGCGCCCGGGGGCGCGGGGCTGAAAAGATCCCAGAGGCTCACGACCGCCGCGATGACCGTATAGAGGGAGGCGACGACAAGCGCCAAGCGGAAGGACCGGGGCTTCAATCACTCCACCCTTTCCGCCCGGACGGGTATGGTCTTCTCCCACAGGAGGAACTTGCTGAGATCCGTTTGAATGGACGCCAGGACCCAGCCGACGAACAAGGCGTCATCAGCCAGGCCGACGATCAAAAAGTCGGGAATGAGATCGAACGGGTTCACGAAATAGATCAGCGCGGCCAGGGCGGCGACGAGGCTCCTCCACGGGACGTCGCTGTATTGTCCTCCCGCCCACGCGCGCACCATCCGGGCGAGCGCCTTGAGGTTCGACCAGAGGCTCCGAATCCTACCCTTGTTGGCGTCGGCCTTCACCGTCGCCTCGTAAAGGAGGGAATTCAACACCTTCTTGTCCTTCAGGGCGGCCTGGGCCTTTGATTTCAAGAGTTCGTTGATCATTCGATGGCAGCATACCGCCTTCCGTGGTAACACTCAACCCCGCGCGTGAGAGATATTTTCGAACAGGGTCTGTCCGAGAACGAGGCCGCCGAGCGTTTCAAAAACGAAGGCCCGAACGAGATACCCACTTCCAAACGGCGCGGTCTCGTCTCCATCGCCCTCGAGGTGGCCGGCGAGCCGATGATCCTCCTCCTCCTGACCGCCTCCGCCGTCTATTTTTCCCTGGGCGACATCAAAGAAGCCCTCATGTTGGCGGTCTCCGTCCTCCTCGTTCTCGCGATCACTTTCTACCAAGAGCACAAGACCGAACGGGCCCTGGAGGCCCTGCGCGACCTCTCCAGCCCGCGGGCGCTCGTCGTGCGCGGCGGCCAATCGCGACGGATTCCCGGACGAGAGGTCGTGCGAGGCGACCTCGTCCTCCTCAAGGAGGGAGACCGCGTTCCCGCGGACGGGATCCTCGTCACTTCCACCCACATGGCCGTCGACGAGTCGCTCTTGACCGGCGAGTCCATCCCCGTGCGTAAGCGGATGGCCGACGCCGGCGCCCCGACGCCGCTCGAGGCGCGGCCCGGCGGGGATGACCTTCCCTTCGTCTTTTCGGGATCCCTGGTCGTTCAAGGCCAGGGCGCGGCCCGCGCCACGGCCACTGGAATCCGCACCGAGATGGGAAAGATCGGAAAGATCCTTCAATCCGTGAAACCCGAGAAAACGCGGCTCCAACGGGAGACCGGGCGCCTGGTCAGGATCTTCGCCACCCTGGGCCTCGGGCTCTGCGCGTTGACCGCCGTTCTTTACGGTTATTCGCGTTCCAGCGCGGTCGATGGCCTCTTGGTCGGCATCACGATGGCGATGTCGATGATTCCGGAGGAAATCCCCGTCGTCCTCACGGTCTTTCTGGCCCTCGGGGCCTGGCGCATGTCGGCCCGGAACGTCCTGACCCGCCGCATCGCCGCCATCGAGACCCTCGGCGCTGCCACCGTCCTCTGCGTCGACAAGACCGGCACCCTCACGCAGAACCGCATGACGGTGGAGCTGCTCCACGCGAACGGGGAGTTTCACGACGCGGCCCAGGACACGGCGACCGCCCTGGCGGAAACGTTCCACGAGTTGGGGGAATTCGCGCTCCTGGCGAGCCAGCGCGATCCGTTCGACCCCATGGAAAAAGCCATCCAGGAGCTCGCGACCCGTTACCTGGCCGGCACCGAACACATCCATCGCGACTGGACGCTCATCCGTGAATACCCTCTCACACCGGCCCTCCTGGCCCTCTCGCACGTCTGGCGATCGCCGGGAGGGTCGGATTTCGTCATTGCTGCGAAAGGCGCGCCGGAGGCCGTCTTGGACCTCTGCCATCTCGATCCAAAGGAAGAGTCTTTCCTGGCGAAGAAGGTTCAGGAGATGGCCGGGCGGGGCCTGAGGGTCCTGGCCGTCGCCAAGGCCTACTTTCGAAAACCCTCCTTGCCCGAGATCCAGCACGATTTCGACTTCCGGCCCGTCGGTCTTCTGGGCTTCGCCGATCCGATCCGCCCTTCGGTGCCCGGGGCCATCCGGGAATGCGCGGATGCCGGCCTTCGCGTCGTCATGATCACGGGCGACTACGCCGGCACCGCAAGCCATATCGCGGATGCGATCGGCCTCGACGCCACCGGCGGCATCGTGAGCGGTCCCGAACTGGAGCAAATGTCCGAGCACGATCTCCGCGAACGCGCCCGCGGAACGAACGTCTACGCCCGCACGGTGCCCGAGCAAAAGCTCCGCCTGGTCGAGGCCCTCAAATCGAACGGCGAGACGGTGGCCATGACGGGAGACGGCGTGAACGACGCCCCGGCGCTGAAATCCGCCCACATCGGAGTCGCCATGGGAGGCCGCGGGACCGACGTCGCGCGCGAGGCTTCCTCGATCGTCCTGATCGACGACGACTTTTCCTCCATCGTCGCCGCCGTGCGGATGGGCCGCCGGATCTTCGACAACCTGAAGAAGGCGGTCGCCTACATCCTCTCCATCCATGTTCCCATCGCCGGGCTGGCCCTCCTGCCGGTCCTCCTTGGCTGGCCCTTGATCTTCTTTCCGGCGCATATCGTCTTTCTGGAACTCATCATCGACCCGGCCTGCTCGATCGTTTTCGAATCCGAACCGGAGGAGAAGGACATCATGCGCCGCCCTCCGCGCGATCGCGAATCGCCGCTCTTCGGACGCCGTCTCTTCGCCCTGAGCGCCCTCCAAGGCCTTGGCGTTCTCGGAGTCTGTTTCGGCGTTTACGTTTGGGGGCGGTCGCTCGGACAGCCGGCGGAGACCCTCCGCGCCACCACATTCACGACGCTCGTCGCCGCGAACCTGGGCCTGATCCTCACGAACCGGTCTTGGAAGAGCACGATCTGGGCCACGCTCCGCTCACCCAACCGTGCCTTGTGGCTCGTCTTTGCCGGAGCGGCGGCCGTGTTGGCGGCGGTCCTGACGATTCCCGTCCTGAGGGATCTCTTTTACTTCGCGCCCCTGACCGTCCGCCGCGCCCTCCTCTGCGTCGCGGCCGGTTTTTCCAGCGTGCTTTGGTTCGAGTTCCTGAAAGCCATGGGAAAAACCGGACGGACATGATATCCATCATGGCCATTCGGCACACGGGAGGCCTATGATGAAAAACGTGAAGGCAATAAGCCTGACTCTTGCCGCCGCCTTGCTTTTCGGCGGGGCCTTGACCGCGTCGCCCCCCGAACCCCGGATCAAGGATCCGGAGGTTTACATCCCCCTCCGCGAAGAAATGACGCGCCTGGAGATGCGGTTCGTGGACATCCAACTCCTATCGGCCTCCGACAAGGTGGACTTCAGGGTGGTCCTCAAGGCCCTGGACGAAATGGAGGCGGCCGGGAACAAAATCCGCAAGGTGATGCCCGACGGGGGGCTCCAAGACGCTCTCAAACAACTCTCCTCCCAGATCGACGGCCTCCAGCGCGATTCCCGCCGCCGCGACCGCGCGGCGCTCAAGGGGGACCTTGACCGCCTTTTCGAGACCTGTTTCAAATGCCACCAGACGCACGCGCCGATGATGATGAAGTAGTCGATGAAAGGGATGACGCAAGGAGAACGAAATGAAACGGAACCTGTTCATGTTTGCCATCGCCGCCTTGCTGGCCGCCGGCGTCGCCTCGGCCGCGGAACGCCCCTACAAGCCTCATTCGAAGTTGAACGACCCCCAGCTCGTTCTTCAGCTTCGCCAACAGATGACCCAGCTTGAGAGCGGCTTCGTGGAGATCGAGAACAACATCACCGCGGGCGGCGTCGACTATGACAAAATAACGGCTTTGGCCGACCAGATGGACGCGGTCCGGCGCACGATCCAGAAGGTCGTTCCCAACAAGGATTGGGAGCCCATGCTCAAAGGACTCAACTCCCAACTCCAGAGAATCCGGAAATACTCCGCTCGCCAGGACCCCTTGACTCTCCGCAAGGAGATCGACGCGCTGTACGACTCGTGTTTCCGTTGTCACGCGGCCAACGCCCCCCGCCGCTACGACTGAGAGGAAGACCGCCATGCGAATCTCCTCCGTCTTGCTGCTTGCCATCGCGCTCTCCTGCGCCGGATTTTCCATCCGCGCCGGCGAACTGACCCCCCAGCAGCTTCAGTTGATGGACCAGATGCGGGGTCTCATGAAGTCCTTCCAGCAGCTCGAAGTGGAACTCGCTCCGAAGACGCCTCGCTACGACGAAGTGATCAGGATCTTGGATGAAATGGCGGCACGGGCGGAGACGGTCAAGTCCCTCAAAGACAGGGGACATCCCTCCAGGGACATGAAGAGATTGAGCTCCGATATCGTGGATTTCAAGCGGGAGGCGGCCCGGAAGAGTTCCTCCGGTGTGGAAGACGGAATGAACCGGCTCTCCGAGAACTGCTTCCGCTGCCACCTCTCGCATTCCTCCCCGGAAGCCGCCACGAAGAACTCGAGCCTCTGATCTCATGTCCCGGCGGATTCCCCGCAACGTCCTCCTCCTGGGCCTTTTGAGCCTCTTCAACGACGTCACGGCTGACGTCATCACGCCGCTGCTTCCGGCTTATCTCGCGACGATGGGATTGGGGGCGAGCTTTTTGGGGGTGATGGAAGGGCTCGCGAGTTCCATCTCCAACATGACGATGCTCTTTTCCGGCTGGTATGCGGACCGCCGGGGCAAGGGCAAGGCGCTCACGATCGGGGGTTACGCCCTCTGCACCTTTGCGCGGCTCTTCTACGCCCTTCCTCTTCCGGAGGTCACGCTCTCCGTCCGCATTCTCGATCGCTTCGGCAAGGGCATCCGCACCGCGCCGCGCGACCAGCTATTGACGGAGTCGATGGAAAAATCCCGCTGGGGGGAGGCCTTCGGCATTCAGCGCATGATGGACCACACGGGTTCGCTCATCGGCCCCCTCGCCGCGACGGCGATTCTGGCGGCGTTTTCCATCAAGCTCCCGACCCTATTTCTCGTCGCCAGCATTCCCGCGATCCTCTCGGTTTTGATCATACCGCGTTTCATCAAAACGGTGCCCGCGCAGGCGCCGCCGTCCTCCTCCGGGCTTTCCTGGAAAAGGCTTCCGCGCGCGATGAAGATCTACGTGGCCCTCATGTTCCTCTCCGCGCTCACGACGCCATCCGAGCTCTTTCTCATCATGAAGATGAAGGATCTGGGTCTCGCCCCCTACCAAATGCCGATGGCATGGTTCGCGATGACGATCTCGACGCTCGTCGCGACCTACGTGGGAGGCCGCCTGTCGGACGCCTGGAGCCGGCGGCGGACGATCGCCCTGGGGTGGATTCTCTTTTCGGTGATTTACGCGGGATTCGCCTTCAATGGAAGCCTTCCCATCGCCTGGGGACTCATCGCGGCTTACGGGTTTCATACGGGGCTGATCGAGCCCGCCGAACGGGCCTACCCGGCCACCGTGGCCACGAGCGAAGTCCGGGCGACGACCCTGGGTTGGTATTACTTCGCCTACGGCATGGGTCTCCTGCCGGCCTCGCTGCTCTTCGGTCTCATCTGGGACCACGTGAACTCCCGATTCGCGTTTCTGTTGAACGCGGGGCTGACCGTGGTGACCACGATGCTTCTGACACTTCTTCCGAGCGACCGGCCGCGCCCGAAGCCGTCACCGGACGGCGTTCCAGATCCAGACGGGAACCCGGGACCATCGTAGAACGTCGCGTGCCACGCTGCCCAGAAGACCGGCTCGGAGACGGCTGCTCTGGGCGGCAAGCGCGATCATGTCCACATGGTCGGAGTCCGCCGCCTTCAGAACGATGTCGGACACGCGTCGGGGAGCGACCTCGACTCGCGGCAAGGCCTTGACCCCCGCCGACTTGGCGATCTTCAAGAACGCCCCGATCTTCCGCAGACCCGTTTCGCGAAGATCCGCCAGATACTCGTCGATCGTCAAGGCGCGGGATCCGGCGAGGAGAAGGCCGTAGGTCGTGGCCCAATGCCGGGGCGTCTCGACGGCGTGCAGCACCTCGACGGACGCGCCCGTCGCCGCGGCGAAACGGCACAAGAAGGCGAATGCCTTGCGCGAAGCGGGGCTCAGGTCGGTCGCGAAGAGGATCTTCCGGATCTTGCCGGCGACCCGGGCGCGGGGGTTCAGGAAAACGAGCGGCGTCCGGGAGAACGCCAGGAGGGATTCCGCATAGCTGCCCAGGACGAATCGCGTCCAGCCCGACCGCGCATGCGTTCCGACGGCGACGGCATCCGCCTTTTCACGGGCGGCATGCACCGCGAGCGCCTTCGACGCGGCGGCGAGGCCCGGAGAGGACTCGATGATCACGCGGGCGGGACGGAGCGGCAACCCTTTCACCTTGGAGAGATATTTCTTCAGGCTTTGCTCCGCCACCTGACGGTACCGCTCCTGCAAGGGAACGCTGAACTCGAGCGCGATTTGCAGCTCCATCGGACTCGAGACATAGACCGGCGTGACCGTGCGAGGCTTTCCTCCCAAGGATTTCAGGAAGAGCTCCCCTTTTCGCCGGATCTCGCTCCCATCCTGAAAGGGATTCACGCCCCAAAGAATCTTCAACTGTGCCATAGCCGGACCTCCAGTAATGTGGCACATTAGCCAGAAATTTCGACTAGTTCCATGACGAATATCAGTTCTTCAAGACTTCATATCAGCGACTCCGGTTGGCGGGCCGTCACCGCGGAAGGTTTCACCGTCGCCCGGCTTTCGGCGGTCGTTTCCGCCCTGGCGGGCCTCTTACCCCCGCGGCGGGCGATCGTCGGCTTCGACAACCGGTTTCTCTCGAAGGAGTTCGGCCATCATGTCGCCGCGCTCTTGGAGACGCTGGGCTGGTCGGTCGATCTGATCCCGGAGATGTTTCCAACGCCCGGCGTCGCGACACTGGCGCGCGACACCCCGTACGATTTCGGGTTGGTCGTCACCGCCAGCCACAATCCGTACTACTACAACGGCCTCAAGGTCCTCGACGCCTCCGGGGCCCTGATCGGGCGGGATCTGGCCGATCGGATTGAGAAACGCGCGAATGAGATCTTGGAAGGGAGAATACACCCCGAAGGGGGCTTTTCACGAGATTCGCCCTTACACTTTGACCTTCATCGCCGCTTTGCCGGACTCGCGGACGTCGAGGCCCTTCGCCGGCGTTACATCGATTCGATCCTCAAACACGTCGATGCCGCCAAGATCCGGGCGGCCGGCCTCTCCGTCGCCTGGGACGCCTTCGCCGGGACGGTCACGCCGCTCTTTCCGCTCTTTCTCGATTCGCTGGGCGTCCGACAGACCGGCGTTCCCATGGCGATGGAACCCACCTTCGGACGGCGGCGTCTGGAACCCGACGCGACCTCCCTCACGGAACTGGGCGCCCTCGTCCCAAGATCAGGCGCGATCGCGGGGCTTGCGACCGACGTGGACGGCGACCGGTTTTCGGCGATGGATCACGCCGGCCTCTACGTCCAAAACAATCCCCTGGGCACATTGATGGCTTGGTACCTGCTGGCCATTCGCGGCGAGCGCGGGACGGTGTCTCAAACGGTGAGCTGTTCGGAGCTCACACGGCGGGTTTGCGCGGACTTCGGCGTTCCCTTGAGGATCGAGCCCGTGGGCTTCATGAGCATGGGCCGCCACATGGTGGAAGACCCAAATCCTCTGATCGGCTTCGAAGAAACGGGCGGGATGGCGTACGGCCCTCACCTTCCCTTCAAAGACGGTCTCATGGCGCACGGTCTGGTCCTGGAAATGCTGGCAACGACGGGAAGAACGATTCCGGAGTTGATCGCGGACCTGGGACGGCGGTACGGACATTTTCATTATCATCGCGTCGATCTGAAACTGCCTTCCCGGGAGGAGGCTGAAAAATGGCTCGATCCCCTCCTGTGGGAACGGGCCGTGGGCGAAGCGGTCTTGGAGACATCGACGTTGGACGGGGTGAAGTGGTCCTTTCGTTCGGGCTGGATCCTGATCCGGCGCTCCAAGACCGAACCTCTCTTGAGGATTTATGGCGAATCGACGGACGAGACGTTCATCGACCGGATGAAAAAGGCGGCTTCATGACGGCAACCCTTCGCGTCCGCAAGGTGGGCATCGACACCTACCGCGAGAACATCGTCTACATGCCGGTCGGCTGCGAGATCTGCAAGAGCCTGGGCTTCGCCGCCCTCTCCAAGATCGAGATCCGTTACGGCAAGAAGTCGATCCTGGCCACCCTCAACATGACCGAAAACAACATGATCCACGAGGGCGAGATCGGCTTCTCCATCACCGCTTTCCGCCGACTGGGGGCCCCGGAAGGGGCGGAGGTCTCGCTCGCCCACCCCAACCCTCTGCATTCTACCGACTTCGTCCGCAAAAAGCTCGACGGTCGGGTCTTGAGCCGCTGCGAGATCCTGGGCATCGTCCGCGACGTCGCCGCCTACCGCTACTCGAACATCGAACTGACCGCCTTCGTCGTCGCCTGCGCCCAAAAGCGGCTGACGGAGAACGAGATCGTATGGCTCACCGAGGCGATGATCGCGACCGGCGAGACCATCCGCTGGAAACTGCCGATCGTCCTCGACAAGCACTGCATCGGCGGCATCCCGGGCAACCGCACCACGATGATCATCGTTCCCATCGTGGCAGCCTTCGGAATTCCGATTCCCAAGACCTCCTCGCGTGCGATCACCTCGCCCGCGGGCACGGCCGACACCATGGAGCAAATCACGAACGTCCGCCTCTCCCTGAAAGACATGAAGAGGATCGTGTCGCAGGAGAAGGCGTGCATCGCGTGGGGCGGCGCCCTTCACCTGGCGCCCGTCGACGATATCATCATTTCGGTGGAACGCCCGCTCTCCCTGGATTCCGAAGGTCAGATGATCGCCTCGATCCTCTCCAAGAAAAGGGCGGCGGGATCGACCCACGTCCTCCTCGACATCCCCGTCGGTCCCACGGCCAAGGTCCGTTCCAAGGCCCACGCCCTCCGTCTCAAGCGACTCTTCGAGCGCGTCGGGCGACGGATCGGCCTCAAGGTGCGCGTGGTCTTTACGGACGGGGGCCAGCCCGTCGGCCGCGGCATCGGCCCGGTCTTGGAGGCCCAGGACGTGATGAAGGTCCTCGAGGGGCGCGATGACGCCCCCGCCGACCTGAGGGAGAAATCGATTGCACTCGCGGGCGAGCTCTTGGAATTCGCGGACAAGATCGCCAAAGGCCGAGGCGCCGCGGCCGCGCGCGGCATCCTCGACTCCGGCCACGCGCTCAAAAAGTTCCTGGCGATCGCGACCAAGCAGGGAACGCTGAAGCCCTGGGCCAAGGCCTCCCACAAGGCGACGATCGGCAGTCCCGCCTCCGGCCGCATCGCGTCCCTGCACAACCTCAAGCTGGCGCGGGTCGCCAAACTCGCCGGCGCCCCCACCGACCCGGCCGCCGGCGTTTACCTGCACGCCAAGACGGGCGACGCGGTCAAAAAGGGCGCACCGCTCTACACGATCTTTGCGGAGAACGAGCAGGAGCTATCGTTCGCACGACGGTACGTGGGAGAAAATGAGGATGTGGTGGTGGTGCGCTGAGACGAAACAGACGCGACCTTCTTGCGGTCTTCGAACGAGGTTCCGGATGACTCGGCGGTGGACTTTTGGTATGAGCAAGGCCATGTTTCTTCGGAGGAGATTCCCATAATCGCATTCACCATGAAGACAACCTTATTTCTCTCTGTCTTTTCGTTCCTTTCGCTGATCCTGACGCCCGCCGCGCGCGCAGAGCAAGCCTCGACCGAAGAACTCAAGCCGATGATGAATCAGAACTTCGCCACGATCTTGGAACTTCAAGAAATCGCGGCCTCGCCCGAGAGTTTTCGCAAGGCCGCCAATTACGCCAAGATCGTGGCGCTCATCGACCGGCTGGAGGGCATCGCGCACGTCATGCCGGAGGTGACCGGCGCGACGCGTCCGGGACTCTCCGCCGTGGCCTCGGTCTACTCCGAATACCTGGCCGACTTGAAAGAGGCGGCAAAATCCGGGAATCCCGTCTACCTGAGGAACCGCATCCGCACGGCGACCGGGTTCTGCTTCGAGTGCCACACGAGTTCCGCGACCGGCAAGACGTTCCGGGACGGCGGCCGCCGACTGGACGCCTTGAAGCTCACGCCCTTCCAGAAGGCGGAATTCCTCGCCGCCACCCGCCAGTTCGACAAGGCCATTTCCCTTTATCAGGACATTCTCGCCAAGGAGCCTTCGGTGGCCGCGCGGTCGACGGAACTGCCGCACGCCGTGAGGAATGCCCTGACGATCGCGGTCCGAGTGAAGCAGGACCCCAAGCTCGCTCAGGAGATCCTGGATCGCGTCCACGCAAGGAAGGATCTCTCCGGCTTTTTCCGCGGACAGATTGAGGCCTGGAAAAAGGACGTGGGCGAATGGAAGAGGGAAAAGAGCCTCGACCCGTCGGCCCCCGCCGTTTCGTGGCTTGAGAAGGCCCGGCGGCTCGTGGACCGCGCTCAGACCCTCCAGACCTACCAGGCGGACCACGCCGGGGACGTGAGTTATCTCCGCGCCGTTTCGTTTGCCCAGGAAACCCTCGCGCGGCCGACCACGCCGGAACAGAAGGCCGAGGCCTTGCGGATCCTGGGCGTCTCCCACTCGGTTCTCGAGGATCCCCTCCTTTGGAACCTGGACGAATACTACCTGGAGGCGTGCGTCACCGGCCTGCCGCACTCCGAGACCGCCAAGAAGTGCTTCGACCGCTGGCTGCAGGAAACGACCTTCGGCTTCTCGGGAAGCCAGGGTCTGGATCTGCCCCCCGACATGCCGGCGAGGATCGACCGCCTGCGGGAGCTCGCTGAATGAGAAGCCCCTCGCTCCAGGCCCTCGAAGGCATCGAAGCCGTGAAGGGAACGGCCGAGGCCTGGGAGGGGACCGTTTTCGAGCTGCCGAAGGATTATTCAAGTCTCCTGGAAATCCTGCACAACAAGGACGCCCGCGCCACGCGCGCCTTTCACGTGGCCGTCGACGACCCTTCCGAACTCGCCCCGTTCACGTCGCAGGACATTCCCCTCATCGCCTCGGGCTCGGCCCAAGAGGCGTCCGACATGGCCGCCGTGGCCTCGCTTCTGGCGCGGGACACCGGCCGCCCGGTCCTCCATTTTTTCGACCGCCGCTGGGTGGGACGCGAGTTCGCCAAGATCGACGTCCTGGCGCGGGAGGACTGGGGCGCATCCGCCGAAATCCGAAAGCCCCCCCAGGAAACCGCCGCCGAGGCTTTCGAACGCCTGTGCGCGCGTCTGAAGGCGATCACCGGCCGCTCCTATGGCGCCTACGAATATACCGGCCCCGCCGAACCCTCGCGGATCGCGGCGACTCTGGGGCAAGACGCCGGCCCGGACGCGGAAACCGGCGTCGTCCGCGTCCGCCTGTGGCGGCCGTTCGACGGCCGCCGTTTCTTGGATTCCTTTCCATCAACGGTCCGGAGCCTGGCGGCGACCAAGGTCCTGCAGGCGGACGTCCTCGCGGCGATTCACCAAGGCATCGTCGGCGGCTGGTCGTGGTTCACGACCCTCCCCCCCATCACGGATTTGTCCCCCTCATCCCCGTCCCCGGAAGACGTTTTCGAAGCGATTCTCCGGGACGGCGGGTCGGGGGGCGAGGCGCAAACCGCCGTCCGTGAACTGCTCAAAAACATATCCTCCCGATCCCCTTCGTACTTTCAGTGCTACACGATCACGGAGGGCGGAACGACCGGGATCCACCTGCGCCTTTCCCGGAACCCCATCCGGCGTCACGGTCCCGTCCTCCGGCCGTCGCTGACGATCTCTCTCGCGGGGCCTCTTCTCACGGCCTCGGGACCGGACTTACGGGAACGTTCGTTGGACTTGCGCGACATCGCCCGGCGCGCCGGACTGGGAGACGTCGTCAGCCCCATCCTCACCGCAAGCCTGCTGTCCCTGCTCGATTCCGAGACCTGGCTGGGGCTTCCGGCGGAGGGGGCCTTCGAGACCGTTTCGGAGGCCGTCCAGGACCGCTGGGGGGAATTCAGCGGCGAAATCGTCGACGCCCACCGGCGGGCGATGGACCTCGCTCGCCGCGAGATAACGCTTTCGTCCCCGCGGCCGGCCCCGGTCCTTCCGCTCCACGCCGGAGAGGGGAACTTCCCCGCCCGTCCTTCCGCCGGCGCGACCGACGTGAGGACCGCCTACATGGGGTTCCGCCTCGGGTCTCCGTTCATCGCGTGCGTCTCGGAAGAAGCCCCCCGGCAAGACCTGGCGGCGGCACCCATCGGCGCCTTGTTCTTCGGCCCGATCTCGGAGGAGGAGCTCGACCGCGAGGCTTGGAAGACGTTCTTGGCCTTGAACCGCGGCGAGCCTGAACCGGGCTTCGAGGCCCGGCCTCCGCTCGAACGTCATCTGGAGCTCCTGCGAGGTTGGAAATCCGCCGTCGAAACGCCGGTGATCGCCGGCATCGAGGCCGTTTCGGAAAAGAACTGGCTGGCGCTCGCCTTCGCCGTCGAACAGGCCGGGGCGGACGCCATCGAGTTGTTTCTGAAGTCGTCCGAGGAAGGCGGATCCGCCGACCCCTTGCGAATCATCCAGCTCGTGAGCGCCGCCGTCCGCATTCCCGTCGCCGCACGCATCACGCCCGGCCTCTGTCCTTTTCTGAAGGAGGAATTCGGCTCCCTGTCCCAGGCCGGACTCAAGGCCCTGGTGTTGTTCCGAACGCCGCAGGGGCCGGTCCCCCACCCGGATTCGCTCGAGAGGAGGGACGAGGTCCTTCTTCCGGGCCATCAGATTTTCCGTCTCGCCCTCCCCGTGTTGGGGACGCTCCCTCGCGAAGGAATCGATTTGGGAGCGGCGGGACCCGTCTCGGCCTCCGGGGACGTCCTTGGCGCCCTGCTCTCGGGCGTCAGCGCCGTTTACGTCACTCCCGAGGCGGACAACCTCCGGCGCCTGCAGGAGGTCCTCAAGGCCTGGATGGAGTCCAAGGGCTTCGGTTCCGTCAAGGAGGCCGGCGATTTTTTCGCGCGTGATCGACGGCGCCCGTCCGGAGAAGAATCACGAAACGTTCAAAGGAGCGGATCATGAAGATCAAGGACTGGATGACCCCCAAGGTCGTCACCGTCACCCCCGGCACCTCCGTCAAGGAGGCCTTCAAAATCATGAAGAAGAACGGTTTTCGCCACTTGCCGGTGGTGGTTGGCGAAAAACTGGTTGGTTTCGTGACCGACCGGGACCTGCGCCGTCCCGACATCGCGGATGTCTTCAGGGAATGGAACGACCTCTACCGGTTGAGCGACGATCTGCACGTGGAGGACGTGATGATTACGAAGGTCTACAAAGTCTCGCCGGACGATGATCTCAGGAAGACCGCCGCCCTGGTGATCGAAAAGCACATCGGCGCCCTGCCCGTCTGCGACGGCGACAAGATGGTCGGGATCATCACGGTGTTCGATTTTCTGCGGGCGCTGGTGCAAGAAAAGTAGGGGGAGGGCGCCCTTGTTCCACCTCCCCCCTACCCCTCCTTAGCAAGGAGGGGAGACCGAGTAGGTCGAGTGACGCAACCGCAGCCCCATTCTTATCCGATGATCTTTATCGCCTCCCAGCATGGGGAGGCTCTATGCCACGCACACTCCGAGGCGATCCAAATAAACTCGAGCTCAAGAGACAACTCAGAGTGGCAATGACGACTGCTGAGCGAATGCTTTGGTCGAAGCTACGAGCAAAACAATTCTTAGGTCTGAAGTTTCGTAGACAGCACGGCATTGGACCATTCGTTGTCGATTTCTTCTGTCCTGAGAAGAGGCTCGTCGTCGAAGTTGATGGAGATGTGCATGACGAAATTAATCAAATAGCTCACGATCGAGCCCGCGAAGAATATTTGCGATGCCTATCCTTGGATGTGGTCAGATATCAAAACAACGCTGTTTTGAACCACTTGAACTCCGTCCTTACCCATCTCGCGAATCTAGTTTGCGACTCCGAGACCATCGTAGAAAAAATCCGCTGAACGCGGCACTCAACTTTCTGAGCCAAGCTACAATTTCCTTGGATGACCAAAGATCACTGAATCTCTTGTCAAAGTATGTCTTCTGGAAATGGAAGACTCCATTTCGATCCCTCCTCAAAAGTTCAACATGGTCAGAAGAACTTAGTAGATAATCAACCTTGTCATCACTGAGTTGCAATTCCCTCCAGCCCTCGATGACCACATACATCCCCGCATACCAATATGACATATATAGGAATGCGTCGATCTGCGCTCCTTGATCAGTCTTAAATTGACCCTCCGCTTTTCGAATAACTTCATCAAAATGAACTCTCATCCTATCCATCCAAATGAAATATCTGTGCAGAGTGTGCAGCTCGTTGTCAGTGGCCATATTTCAAACGCTCCAACTCCTACTTATCAATAAGGGACGACCGAGTGATAGCCCCCTCCTTGTTAAGGAGGGGGTTGGGGGAGGTTCCCCAAGTCCCCGATCATGCACTTGACCGCCCCGCCGCCCTTTTTCAAAAACTCGGAAACGTCGATCGCCACCGGCGTCACGCCCCGTTCCCGGACCTGACCCAGGAGCGAATCGCTCACGCCCTCGGGCATGAGAAGTTTCAACCCGTCCCGCGTCTCCACCTGGAACGAATTCGCCGCGTAGTGAAATCCGTCCCGGGACGATAAGACGATCAGGTTTTCCTTGAAGAGATGCCGGCAGCGTTCGCGGTCGGCCTCGGAGACGCCTTCCAGGTACGCCAGCAGGAATTCCCGGTTCGGACCGAAGGAGCAGAAGACCGTGTCGCCGTGGTAGTGCGACTCCTCGATCAACTCGAAATCCACGATCTCCGTCCCCGTGGGGAGAAAGGCCTTGAGCTCGTCCATGGCGTGCCGCTCGGTGCGGAAGCCGTAGACGCGCATCCAGGGCGGGATCGCGAAGCGCGGCTTGAAGCGCTGGTTCTTCACGGCCCCGTAGGTGAAGAGGTAACGAGAACCGACGGGAAAGAACTCCGCCTCGCCCTCGAAGCGATGCCGCATCCGGACGGTCTTGAGGCCCAATCCCTTGAGAAAGGCCTCATAGACCGGCCTCTCCCCCGACCGCGTCGGCAGGAGATTCGAGAGGACGAACGTATCCCCCAGGCGGACGCCGAAGTTGGCGGGATAGACCAGTCCCGGGTTCTCATGCGAGGCGGGAATCACGTGAACACGGACACCCAGGGAAACGAGGAGGCTGCGCAAGCCTTGCCACTGCTCGATCGCCTTCGCGAGGTTGACGTATTTCTTCCGCCCCCACCACGTCCGGGTGAAGGGATTGGCGCCTCCGGCGATGTGGAATTCGCCGGGATCGCCCATCAGGACGGAGTGAACATCCATTTGATCTCTCTCTGCTCGAACAGAAAATCCTCGGCGACGCCGTAGGTCACGTCCCTCTTCTTGACGCCGTAGTGAGGCCCGCCGTCGAAGGGATCGATCTGGTGCAGGTATTGGAATCCCACGGACTTGAGCAGCTTCACCGCGCCTTCCGACTCCGGACCCGCCAGGCCGATCGACATCTGAGCCTCTTCCGACAAGGAACTCAAGAGGATCGGACCGCGCGGAAAGACCGATAGGACGAATCGCTTGTCGCGCCGGGATTTCTCATCCGCCTCCCGGTATCCCATGCCCGTCAAACGCCGGCCCAGCGACTCCCAGAGATGCGACTTGCCGTCCGCCGTAAACGGGGGCAGAAATTCCGCCAGGAGATCCTCCTTAAAGAGATTGGGATTCCGTTTGATGTAAAGAAGACGGATCAGGGAAAGGCCTTTGCCGAGCTTTTCGGGCCTGCCGCGGTAATCGGGATGCAGAATAAGCCCTCCCAATTCCGTCCGTCCTTCCGTGTCCGACTGAAAACTCAACGTCCCCTTCTCCTCGTCGATCTGGAAATAGAGATGGGGGGATTCGGGGTCCCCGTGTCTCGCGACGATGAGAGAGGCCCCCACCACGCGCCTCTGCGCCATGTCCTCCAGGACGAAAAGGTAGCGCCCCCGGTCGGGGTCCTTCAGGGCGCCGCGGAATGCCTGCTCCGAAAGGGCGATGAGCCGGCCCATCTCCTCGGGACGCTCGGGCAGCGTCAGAAAGCCCCGGGCCGAAAGCGAGTTGGCGAGCTCGACCAATGCTTCAGCGTCCAACAGACGGGCGGGGCGGATCATGAAGGACATGACAAAATACTAGCAGAACCGGCGGAGAAACGCCGTGTAGAATTCGACGGCCTTCTTCAGCTGGGAAATCTCGTTGTGTTCGTTGGGGGCGTGGATGTTGCCGACCGCCCGGCCGGGGCCGGTGATCACCGCCTGCGCCCCCATGTCGTGGAAGATCGCGCCTTCGGTATTACCCGACTTGACGACGAAGGCGCGAGCGAGCCCGCAGGCCTCCTGCGCGTCCCCCACCCGCCGGACGATTTCCGAATCCGGAGGCGTGTTGAGAGGCCGGTTGGAGCGGATCTCCTCGACGGCCGCCCCGGGCACGCTCGCGCCGATCTTCTCAAATATGGAAAACAAGGCCTCCGAGTCCGTCTCGGGGATCAGGCGGTAGTCGAATTCAATCTCGACGGTTCCATCGGCGTGCGTGCGGATGACGCCGATGTTACCGGTCGTATGCGGGGGGTCGAAGGAGGGATTCCGGTGCGTCGCGAGAAAGAGGCGCGCCCGGTCAATGGCGTCGATAAAGGACTTGAGGAATCGGACGCGGGGCCCCGGTCCCTCGGATGCCACGTAGGACAGACGGCACGAGTCGGGCACGATATTGTGGGCGACGCCTCCGTCGATCTCGGTCGCCTCGACGTTCCACTCGGCCATGAGCCAGCGGATCGCCTTCTCCACGGCGTTCTCCCCCAAATGAGGCATGGAGCCGTGGGCGGCGCGTCCGTGGAAATGTCTTGTTTGTGGGGGTGCAAGGCCCTGCGCCCCTTCACTCCGAAAAACGGCCCTCATGTACAAAATCCCCTTGTGCGCCACGACCGCCTTGAGTTCGCAGGGCTCGCCGATCAGGGCAAACTTGGGCTTCATAAGCGCGCCGTCGAGCAGGAGACGGGCCCCCGCCAGGGACCGCTCCTCGCCGAAGGTCCCGACGAGGACGACGGGAACCGTGACGTTCTGCAACCCCACCTGTTCGATCGCCAGGAGCTTGCAAAGAAAGTCGAGCTTCGTGTCGGCGCTCCCCAATCCGTAGATTTTGTCCCCCTGGATCGTCGCCCGGTAGGGATCGCCCCCCGTCTCCGTCCAGAGACTCCTGTCACCGGCGGGCACGGTGTCCAGGTGGGTCACCATCGCCAGGCCTTGAGGACAGAGATCCGGCGCCCCCTCCGCCTGGGTATGCGCGATCAGGTTCAGGTCGGCCGCGGGGCCGTTGTCCGGACTCTGAAAGAAGACGCGAAAACCCAGAGCCCTGCAGTAAGGGACGAGGTGTTCGACCAACCTCCGCGTCCCCGCGGAACCCGCCGTGTTGATGGCGATGATCTTTTTGCATTCTTCAATGAGGTCGAACAGCATAGGGTTGCGTCAAAACCCATTTTACAGGATGTTCGGCGAAATTCCATGGCAACGAAAATCCTCATCGACGGTTATAACTTCCTCTGGCAGGACCGCATTTTTCGCGACGAAGCGATCCGCGGCCACGACAAGGGCCGCGAGGCGGTTTTGGATTGGCTGGCCAGGCGCCCTCAGCTCCAGAACTTCGACGTGACCGTCGTCTTCGATGCCTACAAGGCGGGCTCGTGGACCGCCAAGGAGCACGTCGACCGGGGCATGCGCGTCGTCTTCACCGCGGATGGACAGAGCGCGGATGATTGGATTCGGGCGGCGGCCTCGGAATGGGGGCCTTCGGCGATCGTCGTGTCGTCCGATCAGGAGGTCATGCGCAGTGCGGAAAAGAAGGGCTGCGGGATCCTCAGCTCGCGCGAATTTCAGATCGCCCTGGAGCGGCCCGAGGATTTCGAACAGGACCCCTCACGGCGCTTTGCCAAGGGCAAGCGCAAGGCCTTGAACCGGCTTCTCAAGGGCGTTCTTTCCGAGGACGAGCCTTGAATTCATCAATAATATCAACTTGTTTCAGATGATTTTTTGTCGGGGCGACAGGATCTGACACCAACGGGCGTCTGTGCTGCTTCGCTGACCATCGACGTCCTTTGCGTCCTCGGTCGGGGCGACTGGATTTGAACCAGCGACCTCTTGCTCCCGAAGCAAGCGCTCTACCAGGCTGAGCTACGCCCCGACGGAAGACACAAACGGCGGTGGAAACCTGATTTCTACAGAATCAAGCACCTGAAAACAAATATTTTCCTCAGAGGGGCGCAGGGTGTAGGGCTGGAAACGTGACGCAAATGCTGATCGAAGTCGTCCTGCCTCTGGCCATGCGCCACACCCTGACCTATCGCGTCCCGTCTCACCTGGCCGGGGAGGCCCGCCCCGGATGCCTGGTCCGCGTGCCCTTGGGACGCAAACATGCGGTGGGCTGCATCCTCAGGGAAACCCCACACGCGGAAAAATCCCTCAAGATCAAGGAAATCGACGCCGTCCTCCGGCCCCTCCTCTCCCAAAAGGAACTCAAGCTCCTCGAATGGGCCGCAGCCTACTACCTGACGCCGATCGGCGAGGTCTTGCGGCATCTCGCGCCTCCCGATCTCTTCGAGACGAGGGCCAAGGCGCGCGAGACCAAGGCCCGAAAAAAGGTCCCTCACGCGGCTTCGTTTGACACGCCCACTCTGCCGTCGTTGAACGCCGAACAGGAGGCCGCCTTAAGAACAGTTTTGGAGGGACTCGCCAGGCCGGTCCGTCCCTTCCTGCTTCACGGCATCACCGGCAGCGGCAAGACGGAGGTCTACCTTCGCGCCGCCCAGAGCGTCTTGGAGACCGGCGGCCAGGTGCTCGTGCTGGTGCCGGAGATCGGCCTGACGCCCCAGGTCGTGGGACGTTTCCGGGCGTTGGGGAAAAATCCCGGCGACGTCGCCGTCTCCCACAGCGGCCTCACGCGGTCCCAGCGCTACGAGGTTTGGAAAGGCGCGCGCGAGGGACGGCACCGCATTGTCGTCGCAACGCGGTCGGGCGTCTTCCTGCCGATGCCCCGCCTGCGATTGATCGTCGTCGATGAAGAGCACGACTCGTCGTACAAACAGGAGGAGCGCTTCTGCTACCACGCCCGCGATCTGGCCCTTTGGCGCGCGGCGCACGAAAACCTCCTCGCCATTTTGGGTTCGGCCACGCCGTCCCTCGAAGCTCTTCAACGCTGCGCCCAGGGCAAAATGACGTGCCTGCGCCTCGCCGCCCGTCCTCTGGGAGCAAAGCTTCCCGAGGTAAGGATCGTCGACCTCCGCCGCGAAAAGGACAGGCATCCCGTTTTCTCGTCGGAGCTCCTGCAAGAGCTCGAAGCCGCCCTCAAGCGAAAGGAGCAAGCGCTGCTCTTCGTCAATCGCCGCGGCTACGCCCCCTTCGTGATGTGTCCCGAATGCGGCCGGGTGCCGGAATGCGGACGGTGCGATATCTCCCTCACGTTTCACAAAAATCCCGCGCGTCTCGAATGCCACTATTGCGAATCCTCAAGGCCCTACGATCCCGTCTGCCCCGCCTGCGGCAAGGCGACCTTATCGCTCCGGGGTTTCGGCACCGAAAAGGTCGCCTCCGAGGTCCAACGCCTCTTTCCGGGCGCCCGCGTGGCGCGGATGGACCGCGACACGGCCGGCGCGGCCGGCGGCCTGGACATTCTGGAGAAAATGAAAAGGCGCGAGATCGACGTCTTGGTCGGCACTCAGATGATCACCAAAGGGCACGACTACCCGCATCTCACGCTCGCCGGGATCCTGGACGCCGATGTCGGCCTGCATCTCCCCGACTTCCGTGCGGCCGAGCGAACTTACCAAATCCTGACGCAGGTGGCGGGCCGCGCGGGGCGCGCCGAACGGCCGGGGACCGTGCTCATCCAAACCTATCAACCGCAACACGAAAGTCTGATCGCCGCCGTCTCGTACGACGGGCTGGAGTTTTGCCGGACGGAGTTGGGGCATCGACGCGAGGCCGGGTATCCCCCTTTTCTGCGTTTGGTGGAAATCCGGCTGTCGGGATCCAACGCCGGAACGGTGAGAAAGACCTCGGAAGCCCTGGCCTTGCGGGCGGGGCGCGCCTTGAAAACGGACGAATCCCTGCTCGGCCCGGCGCCCCGCCCCGTGGAAACCGTACGCGGCAAGTCTCGATGGAGGGTGCTGGTGAAAACGGCCCAGTACGCCCGCCTCCAACCCAAATTGGCCGCCATCCTTGACGATTTCGCGGAGAATGACTTACCCTCGACGGTGAAGATGCTGGTGAACGTCGACCCGGTCGATATGATGTAGGAAATCAAAATGATTCTGGAAATTGTAAAATATCCCGATCCGGTTCTGAGAAAGGTGGCCAAACCGGTCGAGAAGGTCGACGCCGAGATCCAAAGGTTCATCGACGACATGTACGAGACCATGTACGCCGCGCCGGGCGTGGGTTTGGCCGCACCCCAGGTCGCCGTCTCGAAGCGAATTCTCGTCATCGACGTCGGCCTTTTGGAAAAAGACGATCAGGGGCGCGAAACGCACAAGCCGGACCCGAAGGCGATCATCAATCCCATCATCACCATTCAGGAGGGCAAGATCCTCTGGGACGAGGGCTGCCTCTCGCTTCCCCAGCTCGTCGTTCCGATGGAGCGCTCGAAGAAGATCGTGGTGGAAGGCTTGGGCCGCGACGGAAAAAAGGTGAAATACCCGGGAGAAGACCTGCTCGCCGTCGCCTTCCAGCACGAGATCGACCATCTGGACGGCAAGCTCATCTTCGACAAAATCTCCCGGCTCAAGCAGGACCTTTACAAGAAGAAACTCGAGCGGCATGAGCGCTACCAACAAGAAGAAATCGAACACGGCTCCGGCCCCACTTACGTAGGGTAATGACATGAACATCGTCTTCATGGGTTCCCCCGCAATCGCCGTTCCCTCCCTGAAGGCGATTCTGGCGTCGAACCACAAGGTCGCCGGAGTCGTCAGCCAGCCGGACAAGCCGGCCGGACGCGGCCGCGACTTGACCCCGCCGCCGGTCGCGGCCTTCGCCAAGGAGCACGGGCTGCCCCTTTTTCAGCCGGACAAAATCCGGAGCAACGCGGAATTTCTGGAACAACTGACGCGTCTGAAGCCGGACGTCATCGCCATCGTCGCCTACGGCAAGATCCTGCCCAAGGAGATCCTCAACCTGCCGCCGCACGGCTGCGTCAACGTCCATTTCTCGCTTCTTCCGAAATACCGCGGCGCCGCCCCGCTCCAGTGGGCCCTCATCAACGGGGACGAGGAAACGGGCGTCGCCGTCTTCCGGCTGAACGAGGGCGTGGATACCGGCCCGGTCTTTGTCCAGAGAAAGGTCATGATCCACGACGAGGACAAC
>DATIGE010000026.1 GCA_035454885.1 bacterium | reverse complement strand
TGTGACATAAGAAGAATCTTATTTTGAGGTGTGATTTCACATATTAGGAAACCATCCCGGTCAGTTACTGGGGAAGAAGCGGCCTCTCGGCGGGCTCAAACGTGAAGCTCCGGGTGATGCCCATGGGGAGTCTCGCCTCGCTGAAGAGGACCGGCTTACCCGTCAGGGGATCCGTGAGCGAGATCGTCGTGACGCCCGGATGCCGCAGGGCCCGCTCGAGAGCGGCGCCGTCGCCGGCGTAGGTATGGACGTCGCTCCCCGGCTCGCCCCAGGCGATTCCCAGCGACTTGTCCGCATGAATCGCGTCCAGGTGTCTGGCGAGGGAGCCGAATCCCTCGTAGGCCTCGATGAGTCCCTCGGTCTCGGTCCGGGCATCTTCAACCTTCTTCCGGGCGGTTGCGGAAAGCCGTTCGGCGGGGATCGCGCGGAGGAAATTCCGCTTCATGACGAGGAAGGCTCGGATGTCGGAATCGATCTTCGACGGATCGCCCTCTCCTTCCCCCAGAAACCGGTCGAAGCGGGCTTGGAGGGCCCTTTCCTCCGTCTCGATCTTTCCGAGTTCCCGCACGACGGCGCGGCCGCGGGCGGCGTCGCCGATGCCCGTGAGCAGCGGACGGAAGGCCGGGATCGTGACCTTGCTGAAGAGCTTGATGCCGACCAGGAACTTGAGCCCGTACAGGGCCGAGGTGCCCGAGAAGGCCGCGCGGAAGGCCCTTTCCTCGAACTGGGGATCTCCCTTCGCCGCCAGACGTCCGGCCATGACGTAGAATTGGAACTGCTGGAATTTGAAGGCCTCGTAAGCCGTGCCGGAAAGCCTTTCCGTCGCGCGGCCCCAGAAGGACTCCCGGAGGGCATCGGGCGCGACGCCCCGCCTCCGGGCGACGGCCTCCATTCCCTTCTCGAAGTACCTGCCGAACCGCGCCATGGCGGTCTCGATGTACTTGAACATAAAACCGGTGACGGCGGTGTCGAACGCGAATTCGCCGGCGGCCCGGAAAGGATTTTCAAGGGTCTCCCGTCCGGTCTCCGCGAGGCTCTTTCGGGCAAAGGGCAGACTGAAGACTTTGTCGGAGGCCACGAACGTGGCGGCGTGGATTCCCCGGAGCGCGAGCGCGGAGCGGCCGACCAGGAACGGCGCCGCCGCCTCGGCGACGAGACCGGCGGTCAGGGCCGCGGCGGCGACGATGCTCACGCCGATCACGAAGTTGGCGACCTGGGTCGCCTCCAAGTTCTTATCCAACGTCCTGCGAATGCTTGCCCGCTCGAGCATCAGAAATTCCCGTGTCGCCTCCGCGCGCTCCTGGGGATCGGCGGAACGCAGACGCGGGCCCAGCGATCTGTATCGGCCGATCACGTCATTCAGCTTTCCCTCGGCGATCGTCGGGGCGTCCGGATCCGGCACGTCGACGACGAGAGAGGCGGCCTTGAGGACCCACCGTTGAGGCGCGTTCGCCTTGTATTCCTCGTCCAGGTAGGCGGTGTACTGGGCCACGCGGGCCGAGGCGATCCGGACGGAGGCGAGGGAGCCGATTTGACGCTGGATCAGGCGGTAGGCGTCGATCCGTCGTTCGGCGGAAAGGGGCGCCGCGCCGATCGCATCGAGATTTTTTTTGACCGTCTCGAGTTCGGCGGCGTCCCGGGGATCCGAAGTCGGTAGAGATTCCAGTTGATCGATCATGCGGCCGAGGAGCTTCGTGATGTGCTTCTCTTCCAGGGCCAAGGCCTCCGCGGTCCATCCCTTGAGGGCTTGAAAGGCTCCGCGAAGGTCGGCGGTGTCCAAGGTCCCGAGTTTTGCGATGAATTCCTCGACCTCTTTCGCCTCGCGCCGGAGGGCGGAGGCGCGCGGACTGACGTAAGCCGAGTCGCCGTTGACTCCGAGTCCGAAGGGTTGCCGGTCCTCGTCGACTTGCTGGACCCGCTTCGCCTCCGTCTCCAAGAATGCCCGGTAGCCCTCGGCCCGTTTGAACAGAAAGTCCCGCGCCTCCGAGAGGTTGCCCGACGTGAAGTGTGTGATTCCGCTCGCCTCGTGCTTGGGGAAACCGTCGCGCGCGCGCGCCATGGGGGTGTAGGACTCGTAAGCCGACTCCAGCTCCGCCTGGGTGCTGACGCCGTCGAAGGACTCTTTGGAGCCGCCGGAGTCGTCCGCCGGTTTTGTCAGGGTCCGGAAAAACCGCAGGAGCGGCGGCGTTATCGTGCGCCCCTCCATCTTCTGATCCGTGACGGCGAAGGTTTCTTCCATCGACGTGGCGCGCTCCTCGATCGCCGCCACGCTCCGCAAATCCGACGTGAAGAAACGGTAGGTGAAATCCGATTTGTCGCCGGCGGTGAAGGTTCCGCGACGGCGGACGTCCGCGAGGGCGGCTTCGATCGCGGCGGCGGCCTCTCGGTCCGAGGGGTCGGCGCCGCCCTTCATCCGTTCGTAGGTCTGGACGATCGGGAGCTTCCGCAGGTCCTCCAGGGCGACTTCGTCGTCGGCCACGAACGCTTTGGAGGCGGCCTCGCCGCCTTCCGAGTAGTCGAGGTGGAAGCGGACCTTGGAATTGACGGGGTACAGGCCCTGCAGCTCGCGTAGGACGCGGTCCCTCTGTCCGGCCGCGGCGTCGTAGCGTTGCAGGACGGAGATCTCCCGCGTGAGTCCCTCGGTCTGTTCGGCGGCTGCGGCGAGCCGACTTCTCAAACCGTCGGCCACGAGCCCGATTTCCGGACGTTTCTTGGAGATCTCGGTGAGCCACTCGATGTTTTTCCGGATCTCCACAGAGGCGCCCTCCTCCGCCTTCGGTCTTAGGACGCCTGGCGCGGCGAAAACGACGCTCTTCGGCAGATCGGGCCGTGCGGGAACGAAACCGTCCCCGGACGATGAAGCCTCGACGGGGGTAGGCCGCCCTTCGTCCGGAACGGCCGTGACGGCTCGGAACTTCGGCTCGGCCGTAACGGCCTTTTTTTGAGTCAGCGGCTCCATCCGCTCTCCACGCCGACGAGCAGCGCGCCCGGCCGCAACGCCGTGAGCATGTACTCCGAAATCAAGGCCAAGGGTCGAGCGAGGTCGTTGAACGACAGCGCGAAAATTTTCCGTCGATAGTCGCCGTCCGGCGTCCTATACATGATCCTGACATGAATCTTCATAAGTCCCCCAGCCGATAGAAAAGCAGCAAGATGGATGCCAGATCTAACATCCTTGAATAATTGAGTTTTTATTACAGCACGCCCCTCGGATGTTACAAAAAAGGAATTCACAGTCCCCATTTTCATTTCCCATAAGAAGAAGTAGAATTTGATGCCATGGGGGCCTGGAACATCCTTCATAGGGCCGGATCGGGCTCCACTTCGGAGGTCTACCGGGCCGTCGAGCCCGGTGGCCTTGAGGTGGCCCTCAAGGTCTTGAGGGGTCGCGGCGCCTTCGACTTGGAGGCCTTCGAGAGTCAGGCCCGGCTCCTCACCCGACTCCGGCACCCGAGCGTCGTGCCCGTCCTGGGGTTTCGGAGACGAAGCGAAGACATCTTCGGCGAGGATCGCGGGCCCTGCTTTTGGATGGAATACGTCGAGGGAGAGGATCTCCTTTCCGCCGCCCGCAAAGCGGATCCCGGCCAAATCCTCAAGTGGTTTCGAGAGGCGGTCGAGGCCCTGGATTTTGTCCACGGACAGGGCGTCGTCCACGGCGATCTTTCGCCCCAAAACCTTCGCATCGATTCGGAGGGACGCCTGAAGATCCTGGACTTCAGCGTCCTGCCGGGCGACGCCGCCTTCGCGGACCTCGCCACCCTCCCCTACATGGCGCCCGAACGGATCGACGGACGGCTGACACCCGCGAGCGACCTTTTTTCCCTCGGGACGATTCTTTACGAGGCCCTGGCGGGACGGCATCCGCGCGCCGGGTGCCGGAGCGTGACGGAGCTCATCCGGAAGAGGCCTCCCGCCCTGGCGGAGATCAAACCCCTCGCGCCGGAACACGCCGTCGCCGGTCGCGTCATCGACCGGATGATCGCCGCCGATCCAAAGGAGCGATTTGCGGCCGCGGCCTCCGTACGGATCGCCCTGGACGGAGGGACGGTCGCGGAGTCCGCGGGGCCCGTCGCCGAGGACTTCTCCCCCGTGAAGATGGTCGGGGCCGAACGGGCCTTCGCGGCGATGACGTCGATTCTGGAGACGATTCCGAAAAAATCGGCGGCGGTCGCCGTGCACGGGCCGTCGGGGACGGGAAAGACGCGCTTCGTCCGCGAGGCCGCGTTCGAGGCGGCGGTCCGGGGGATCGCCGTGCGGGAATGGCACGGCCTTCACCAGGCGGACGCCGGGACGCGCGGTCGTGTCCTGACCGCCCTCCGCGTCTTGCCCGAGACCGGGGTGGTCTTGATGTTGACGTGGGACGACGAGGACCTTCCGGGCGACGCGAAGCGGTTTTTCGAGGCGATTCTGGCCGAAGGGCTCGCGCACGATGTGGCCTTGGACAATCTCACGCAAGACGACTCCGTTCGTCTCGTGGAAGGCTTTCTGGACCCGGAGGCCTCGCGCGGCCTCATCGACGCCGTCTTCGTCAAGACGCGCGGGAATCCCGAAAGGATCCTGGCCCTCCTGAAGATACTCTCGGAGGAAGGAAAGATCCGGGACCGCGCCCTCCTCCCCGGCTGGCGGGACTTGTTGAGAAGAGACGAGCCCAGGGAGATCGAGCCCGGGGACCCCGTCGCGCTCTCGCGTTTTCTCCGTGAAAAGATCAACCGCCTGAATGCGGCCGGGCGCTACGAAGACGGACTCAAGTCCGCCGACCGCTGGTTCGCCCTGCAAGCGGCCGACGAACCCCTCCCCCTCAAGACGGCCAAGTACTGGTTCATCACCGGTTGGGGGCACCACAACCTGGGGCATCCGGAAGAAGCCGAAAAACGCCTCAGGCGGTGTCTCCGAGAAAGTGAAGCCCACCGGGGCGATTCGGAGATCGCGGGGTTGCTCGCCCGCTCGCATTCCCTCTTGGGACTCGTCGCCCTGAACCGGGGAGACGGATCCTCCGCGATTGCGGAATTCGAGGCCGCCCTGAGCCTCCAACCCGAAAATGACCCTGTCCGCGCGGAGACGTACCGGAACCTGGCCCGGGCCCTTGCCGCCGCTCAGGATTTTGCGAGGGCCAAGGGCTTCTTGGAGCAGGCGAAGGCCCTCTATCGGGAGGCCGGACGCGACGAAGGTCTTTTCTGGACCCTTCAAGAGGAGGGCAATCTCGACTTGAGCCGGAGGGATTTCGAGGCGGCGTTCGGGGCCTACCAAGCGGCGGAATCCCTGGCGAAGGCGTCGGGCTCCGACTTAAGGCTTGCGATCGCCTGGAACAACCTGGGTCTCGTGGAGCGGGAGCGCGGACACCTCGGCCCCGCCCTCGACCACTTGCACAAGGCCCGCGACACCCTCCGCTTTCTCGGCAACGCAAACGACGTCGCCCACAACCTGAAGGAGCTCGTCCTGGCCGAGGCCGCGGTGGGCCGTTGGGCCCGGGCGGAAGCCTTTTTGAAAAAGCTTCGCGGGATGCGGACGTCCGTCCCCGAGGCCGAGGCCTTCGTGCGGGATGCCGGGGCCGCCCTCCGCGACCTGCGCGAGGGCGGAACCGCCGAGACCGCCGAGTCTCTCCAGACGCTTTTCAACGCCCTGCCGCCTGAGCTCCAGGTGACGTTCGTCGACCGGGGCGACTGGCGCCGGCATTTGTCGAAAACACCGAAGGAACGGGAGGTCCCCATGTCCCCCTTGCTGCCGCTTCACGAAGTCTTAAGCTCGCTCACGCGGCTCAATGAAGAACTCCTGGCCGCCGACGAGATCCCCGGCGTCTTGGAAAAACTCATGGACGCCGCCATGGCGCTCGCGCGCGCCGAGAGCGGGTTCCTCGTCCTGCGTAGCGACGTTCCGGACGGTCCGATACCGGGATACGAGGTGACCGTGAGCCGGAACGTCGCGAAGCAGGAGATTCAGACGGACCTCTACACCTTCAGCCTCTCGGCCGTGCGGCGCGCCCTCCAAACGGGCGAGGCGGTGGTGACGGACAACGCGCTCCTGGACCCGCTCTTCCGAGAGGCCCGGAGCGTCCATTTGAGGCAGCTCAAGTCGTTGGTCGCCCTGCCCGTCAAAGGGAAGGAAGAGATCCTCGGCGTCTTTTATTTGGATCATCGTTTCGAGGAGGGTCTCTTCGAGGGAGATCTTTTGGAAGTCCTCAAGGCCTTCGCCTCGGTCGCCGCGCTGGCCCTCCAAAAGGGCCGGATGATCGACGCCTTGAGCCGGAACAACCGCGAGCTGTCGGACCGGGTCCGGGCGCAAACCCGCGAACTCTCCCGGTCGCGGATGATCCTGAAGAACGAATACAGCGACATCGTCGGCCGCTCGCCCAAGATGATCGAGGTTCTGTCGCTGGTGGACAGGATCACGGAGGCCAAGGTGCCAGTCTGGATCTTCGGCGAATCCGGCACGGGCAAGGAGGCGGTCGCGCGCGCCCTCCACTTCAACGGCCCGCGCGCCAAGAAGCCCTTCGTGACGGAAAATTGCAGCGCCCTCCCCGAGAGCCTTTTGGAATCCGAACTTTTCGGACACAAGAAGGGGGCCTTTACGCACGCCGTCGCCGACAAGAAGGGCATCCTCCAATACACCGACGGCGGGACGATTTTTTTGGATGAGATCGCCGACATGAGCCTGGCCCTTCAGGCGAAGCTGCTTCGCTTCCTGCAGGAGGGGGAAATCCGTCCGGTCGGTTCGACGGAGGTGGTCAAGGTGGACGTCCGGGTCGTCTCGGCCTCCAACAAGGACTTGGCGGCCCTCGTGGCCGAGGGAAAATTCCGGGAGGATTTATTCTACCGGTTGAACGGCGTGACGGTGACCCTCCCTCCCCTCCGCGAACGCATGGAGGACCTGCCCCTCCTGGCCGAACATTTTTTGAAAAAGCACGGGGCGCGTCTGGACGCCGACGCCCTGCGCGTCTTCATGAACTACGCCTGGCCCGGCAACATCCGCGAGCTTCAGAACACCTTGGAGACGGCGGTGCTCTTCGCCGAGAAGGGCGTGATCTCGATCCGCTCGCTTCAATTCAAGCCCGTCCTCACCTCGGGCGGCGGCTCGCCCGCGCGGCCACGGTTGTCCGCGGTTCTCTCGAAGGCGGTCTCCGAGGCCCGCGCCGAGGGGAATACCGATCCCATCTTGGAGGAAACCCTGTGCGCGATCCGGGACAACGCCTACCACAAGGGCCATGCGGCGGAGGCCCTCGGCATTACGCGCCGGGCCCTCTACGCGAGGCTTCAAAAGCACGGCATCCGGACGGACGCGAAGTCGCTCAAGGCCGAGGTCGACCGGCGGTTGGGGGCCGCCGGTTAAGGCCCACCTGTTAGTGGAGGGCTGAAAACTTGAATTGGGTGTCCGCGAGGTTCTTTTTGTAGGTTGTCACGAGGGTGTTTCCGGCCTTGTCGCTGGCGGCGCGCGCGGAGTCCTCGTCCGCTCCCCAGGCCGTCACGAAGTAGGCCCCGGACCCGTACACGGCATCGTCGTGTTCGATCGCCATGGGCTCGTCGGATGTGAAAGCGACGATCTTGCCGCCGCCCCCCGCTGCGAGGGAGAGCGTTCCGGAAACGGGGACGGGAAGGATCGTTCCGACGTTGTTGACCTGAATGCAGTTCTTTTCGATGCAGGAGGCCATGTCGATCGGCTCGCTGAAGACGACCCAGACGATCGAATGAGTCATCGTCACAACGCCCGTCACCCGGGGCTGCGAGAAGTCGCCGGTCTTGAAGTACCAGGTAAAATCCTCCGTCAGGACGCCGCCATCCTGGGACTTGATCCCCTTTTTCACGGTGGCGGTGTAGGGCGTGTCCTCTTCTCGCGTCTCGACGATGAAAAAATAAGCGCGGTCCATGCCCAGATATCGGCTGACCTTGGTCACCTTGCGGTAAGGCGTCAGGACGAGGGAGTCCGTCGTGACGCTCGCCGGATCGACGGGCGCGCTGAAGGTGACGATGATCCCGCCGTTCGGATGGGCATTCTGACCCGTCGAGTTCGTCTTTGTGACCGTCAATGCCGCCAAGGGAGGAGTCCCGATCTCGGGACAGTCGCCGGACGCGGCGCAGTCCTGGTCCGACTGGCCGGAATCCTCGGCCGGGGCGGTGGGCGACGGAGGGGGGACCTCCTCGTTCGGAACACCTGGGTTTCCGGGCAGGATGACCTCGTCCCCGGAGGCCACGGGAGGCGTCTGGGTGGCCTCATCCCCCTGCGGAGGTTGCTGCTCGATCGCCTGATCCGCCGGGTCGATCGTCTGAAACGGTTCGTCGGACTGGCCGCAGCCCGCGACAAAGAGCAAGGCGGCGGCGAAAGCGATGATTCCTCTTTTCATGAATTTCCCCCTGTGTCCTGAATAAACAGCAACTTCGATGCCAGGACATAAGAGGTTGATTTTATTAAAGCTCAGACCGGATCGATGGCCCAAGTTTCTTGTGATGTGAAATGCACGATTTCCTATTTTGCGAAAGGCCTCTTACGGCATCTTGAGGGGCGTCGTCATCAGCTTGAAGGGAATCAGGGCGTAGGATCCCAACGGGTGGACCATGAGAGGCGGCGCCACGGGGGGAAAGGGTTTCGCCGGATCGCCGGTGGTCAACGGGATGAGGCCCCCGCAGGGGTGAAAATCCGTGGGTTTCACGAAGATCAGGTTGTGCGCCGCGTCCTGGTCGCCCTTCTGGTACTGGTAAAAGGAGACCTTTCCCGGGCCGAGGGCCAAGGGCGGGAAGGACAGGTTGGTTCCCGAGGGGTCCGGGTTCGTCCACTGCGCATCGCAGTAGAAGGCCGCGGCCGTCCCGGCCGGCTGGTGGACCAGGCGCACCACGCCGCCCTCCGCGTTTGGCGCATCCAAGGGCAGCCCGGCGGGCAACCACCAGATCTCCGTCGTGCCATCCCCCTTGTCTTCGCCGGCGAAGGCGAGCTCCAAAAGGAAGTTGAACGTGACGGGCGCGCCCGCCTTGGTCAAGAGGAACGGCATCGGCGGCGATTCGGGAAGGATTTGGGAATAATTCGGCCCGTAGCTGAGACGCGCGTCGATGTAGGCGACGACGGTAATGTTGGCCTCATCGCTCTTGGGTTCGATGGGGCTTAACGGTCCGCCCGCGTACCTCTTGAATTGTTCCGATCCGGCGGCCGGACCGCCACCGTCGGTCATTTCCAGGCCCTTGGGGCCGGCCTCCGGAGGGGCCGGAGGAGGGGTCAAGGTCTCATCGGATGTGTCCGCCGGACTCTCGACGGACTTGGACACGTCGGCGCCCATGGGGCCGCCCGGCGCGAGGAATGGACCGGCCTGCGGGCAGGCCGCCGTCAGGCCGACCGTGATCAATAGGGCTGCAACGCCGAAGGCTTTCATAACGTTAAGTATAACTTATCGTCAGGCGCCCGGCACGTGTTGTTGCGGCGGAGTCCCCGGAGGACGACGGTCTCCTGAGCCGTGATGAGGCTGTCTTCGCGTTAGGGGGCGATCCTTCCGAGGAAGGCGTCCCGGGTCGTTCCGCTGGAGTCCGCGTTGGTGAACGTCTGTCCTCCGATACTGACTGAGGATCCCTGGAAACTTCCTCCTAAGTAGAGATGTCCCGCGTCGTCCGGGAGGACGTTCGCTCTGTCGATGCCGTTGCCCGAAACGGGGATCATCCAGAGGAAGGTTCCGTCCTCTGGATTCAACCGACCGACGAAGGCGTCCTCGGTCGTACCGCTCGTGTCCGTGTTGGCGAGCGTCCCCCCTCCGATCGACAGCGTCGCGCTCTTGAACTGGCCGTCCACGAACAGATCGTCCGAGGGCAGCTTGCCGGAACGGTCGGGTTCCAGGTTGAAGAAATCGTTTCCGTCGCCCGAGATTCCCGTCAGCCAAACCAGCGTCCCATCCGGATTGAACTTGGCGATGTAGGAGTCGAACGTCGTTCCGCTGGGGTCTCCATTGGTCAAAGTGCGGCCGGACACGGTCATCGCCGTCCCGCCGAAAAAGGAGTTGGCGTAGACGGATCCCGAGGGATCGGTCAGAACGGAGGCGTTGGCGTCGAAACCGTCGCTCGAGAAGGCGACCAGCCAGGCCGCCGTTCCATCCGCGGGGTTCAGCCGGCCCAAGAATCCGTCCGCGGTGTTGCCGCTCGAGTCGGCGTTGGTGAGCGTCTTGCCCCCCACGGCCAGCGTGGGTCCCTGGAAGGAGCCGCCCACGTAGAGATTGCCCGAGGCGTCCGTCGTAAAGGAGGCGGAGTCGGGCTTGCTGCTGGAGACGCCGGTCAGCCAGGTGACGGAGCCGTCCGCGTGATCGAGCTTCGCGATGAAGACGTCCGCGGTCGTCCCGCTCCCGTCGGCGTTCGTGAGATTCTTGGTTTTCGCCGTCAGGGTCGCTCCGGTGAATTGCCCGCGAACGTAGAGGTTCCCCGCCGCGTCCGCCGAGGTGCCGGAATTCATGAAATCGTTTTGATTGCTGGAAAAGGCGGTGATCCATTGAAGGTCGCCGGTGTCGGGATCCAACAGCGCCGCGAAACCGTCATTGGTGCCGGCGGAAGCGTTCGTCAACTGGTCGGTCCCCTTCACCGCGAGCTTGGTTCCCTGAAAATTGCCGAGGACGTAAATATTTCCCGAAGCATCGAACGACAGGAAGGCGCTGTCGAAGGAGTCGCTGGAAAATTGGGTCACCCACACGGAGGATCCGTCCGAGGGGTCGATCTTCTCGATGAAGGCATCATTGGTGTTGCCGCTGCCGTCGGCGTTGGTCAGGGTTTGGCCCCCCACCGCCAGCGTCGTGCTTAAGAAGCGGCCCGTCACGTAGAGATCGCCGGAGGGAGACGACTGAAGAAAAACCTGTTCGGTGTTGGCGCCGGCATAGGCGTCGAACCAAAGGATCGTCCCATCGGGGTTGAGTCTCGCCGCGTAGGCGTCCGCGGTATTCCCGCTTCCATCGGCATTGCTGAGCGTCTTGCCCGGCGCCGTCAGCGTGGTCCCGGAGAAGATCCCTTCGAAAATCGGATTCCCGGAGTGGTCGAAGGCGAAATCGCCTTGGTCGTCTGTGGTGCCGTTCCCCTGAAACCCCTTCAGCCAGGCGAGAGTCCCATCGGGATTCACCTTGCCGGCCGAGGGGCGGCGTGTGCCGTTTGGCAGGACATTGGCGACCGATTGCCCGCCCGCCGTGACGTTCGAGCTTTTAGACGAGATGTCGATGTATAGATTTCCCAAAGAGTCCGGGAACAGATTGACGAACTCGTCGCCGTCGCCGGTGATGTCGACAAGACCCGACACCGTTCCGGGCGCGACGCAGCCGGAGGTGTCGAAGCTCCCGCAGTCGGAGGCGCACTTCAGAGTCCCGTCGGACGAGAAACCTTGGGACTCGCAGGTCTCGCCGTTCAATGCCCCGCCGTCGCAGATCTCGCCGCCGCTGACGACACCGTCGCCGCATTGGGCCCCAGGCGTCCCGCTCCCGCAACCGGCGGGGCCGGTTAAGTTCAAGGCCGTCAGGCCGAAGGCAAAGATGATCAGAAGATAGAATCGTTTCATGGCAACCTCCTCGGGGATTTTCTCAAATTTTAAAAGACTTCCTCATCCGGATTGTAATTAAAAATCCTTCATTCTTTTTTTATTCGAATAGCCCCAAAGTCATGCCCGCCCCGCGCAGGAGGTGGGCTCCGGAATCGGCGAAGCTTTCGAAAGCGGTCCCCGCCCTCTCGAGTCCGCCGCTTCCGTCCAGATCGGAGACGAGTTGGAAGCTTTCCCGGACATGCGTCTTGCCGTCCTGGAAGTCCTGGTCCGCGAAGGCGTATTGGTTCTTCCGCCTCAGTTCGGCGATGTCGGTCGCGAAAAGGTTCGTTCCATAGGAGCTCGCATGCGTCTCCAGGAGGTTTAGTCGGAACGCGGCCTTGCGGGCATCCGTCTCCGATCGAGCGGCGTCGAGCTCGTTCCTCATCCCGCGGATGGCGATCTTCCGGGCGAGGAGAGTGTGCTCGCTGCCCCAGACGAATCCCCCGCTTCGGGCCTGGGCGAGGATGCCCTCCAACCTCAGCGACCAATCCGGCGCATGGCCTCCGTTCACGGCCTGGAGCAGGCCCTCCAGTTGCGCCGGGATCGGGAGCGAGGCCGGACTTTCGGGGCCCGACGAATGGGGCGGAGCGGGTTCGTTAACCTTCATTGTCTTCTCCTGGTTATTGAGCCCTTTTCCAAGGCGGTTGATCGTCCGACCCCGCGTAGTAGACCGAGCCTTCCGGGGGCGGCGGCGGTGGCGGGTTCGCCTCGACGAGGATTTCCTTGGCCGC
>DATIGE010000025.1 GCA_035454885.1 bacterium | reverse complement strand
TCCCGGCCGCCTCCAAGACGCGTTTCTTGTCCCGGAACCAGAGGAGGGCGGCCGCGAGCCACAGGAGGTTCATGGGGACGAGGATGACGCCGCAGGCCGCCAACATGGCGTCCGGAAAGAACGGGGTGATAAGGCCGGCCGCGAAGAAAAGCGCCAGGTGCGTCCCTTCGCCCAAGAAGCTCCAGAGCCTCATGGACCGCGCCAAGATTTCGCGGGCGGAGGCGCGGGTCTTCGCGTCGAGTTGCAGGGATTCGCGGGGCGGGCGGACGAAGACGGCGTGGTGATACGCCATGATCGTGTACAAAAGGGCATCGAAATACTTCCGGGACCGGAGGCTCTCCCTCGCGCGCCGGCCCGCCTCGTCCGCCGAAAGGTGCTTTTCGGAAAAACCCGGCTCGCAGAGGGAGACATAGGACGTTTTGACCCCATCGTAGCTCCAACAATGGAGGGGCATGCTCGCCCCGGCGATCGCCATGAAGGGCAGGGTGAAGTCGGAGGAGGGGGTATAGGGGCCGCTGACGTAGAGGGCGACCCAGATGAGAACGATCCATACCGTGTCGAAGGAGCCGTCCAAGACGCGGCCCACGGGGCTGGAGGTGCCCGTGATCCGGGCCAGCATCCCGTCGCTGCAATCCAGGACGATCGCCGCGAGAAGGGCGAGGGAGCCGGAGGGAAACCAACCCCGATAGAAGAGAAAGGCGCTGAGCAGGCCGGCGAAGAGGGAGAGCCAGGTCACCTGATTGGGCGTGAGCCCCATCCGGGCGGCCGCCTGCACGACGGGCATGGCCAGCCTCCGGTGAAAGTAGAAGTCGACCAGCTCCTCGACGGCCTTTGGTTTGGATCCCTGAACGCTCATGTGAGCCCCTCCGTCAGTCCGTTGTCGCACCGGAAGCGCCGCGCGGCGCGCGTCTCCCGTTCCAGGTCCAGGGACCTTTTCCGCCTCTCGCCGGCCCTTTCCCAGTTTTCCGGGTGCCAAAGATGATAGGCGACCGCGGTGAAAAGCACCGAGAGGGGGCGGGCCCCGGCATGGAAAAGCCTCCAGAAGAATTCGCCGTCCTCGCCGCTCAAGTCCCGAAATCTCCGGTCGAAGCCGTTGACCTTCTCCACGAGGGCGCGGCTCGTGGAAAAGTTGGAGCCCGACTTGAAGCAGATTTTTTGAAAAAGCCGGCGCGAAGTCACTCCGGACAGGGCGTTCAAGGCGGACTCCCAAAAAGGTCTGGGTCGATCGGCGAAGCGCTGCACGAGCCTTCCGCCGAAGATTTCACCCCATCCCTCCGCGACGGGGGCGTAGACCCTCTCCCGGCATTCCGGAAGGCTCCGGGCGACGAGGGCCTCAACGCCCTCCCCCCAGACGTCCTGCGCGCAGATCCGTTCCGAAAAGGCCGGGTTGAGCTTGAGCCGGGCCCCGAACAGAACCCGTCCCGGGGCCGCCTTCCGCAAATGGGCCTCGACGAAGCGGGGATGAACCGCCATGTCGCCGTCGATGAAGATCAGCCAGTCGCCGGACGCCAGCCGGACCGCCCCGTTGCGGGCCTCGCCGGCGCGAAAACCCTCGTCCGGTTGCCAATGGTGTTTCAAGCCGAAAGGGAGCCTCGAGGCCTGCAGGCGGCCGATGAGGCTCCGTGTCCGCTCATCGGACCCGTCGTCCCCGATGACGACCTCGAAGCCGGACACCGTCTGGCGTCCGAGAGAGGCGAGGGCGATCTCCAGTTGGAGCGGTTGGTTGTAGGTGGTCACGACGACCGAGGTGTTACGTGGTTGCATTGTAGTCGACGGGGGCAACGCGGGTTTCGCCCCGCGTCCCTCGCGTCAAAATCCCCGCGATCAGGAAAAGGGAAACAATGGCGAGTTGCTTGATCCGGAGGACGATCTGGAGAATGGCCCCAAGCGGGCCCTGGAGCCCTAGGAATTCGAAGATGAGATACGTGGACCCTTCCGTCGTTCCGATCTTTGTCGGCAGGAGGGCGACCGCGTAGGTGGCGAGCTCGGTCAGCGTGTAGATCAGGAGGCAAAGCGGAAACGCGTAGCCGTAACCCAAGAACCGGAGGGCCAGCCACAGGGTCGCGAAGCCCGCGACGCGCGCGCACGCCTGGAAGGCGGCGATCGACGCGTAGTCGCCCGGACGCCGCCCGGAAAACGCCGCGGCCTTGCCTTCGGCGTCGCGGATATGGTCGATCAAACGCGCGACGTACGGGCGCTTCAAGACCGACAGGGCGCGTCCGATCCAGCGGCGCTTCAGGACGGCGTTCAGCGCGAAATACAGGCTCAGGTTGAAGGCCGCGAGTCCCAAGGCCCAGGCCGCCGCGTACCGGTCGGCGGGGAGAAAGGCGAAGGCCGCGCAGGAGGCCAGGAGGATGACGAGGGATTTCGAAAGCCGGAAGGCCATGTTCCAGACCACCACCGCGGACGTGGCCTCCCGAGAAGGCAGGTGTCTGGCGAGCAGCGACGCCTTGAACACCTCGCCGGCCTCGCCGGGCACGAGGATGTTCACCGCGGCCCCTGCCTGATTGATGAAGAGGGCGGCAAGAAAAGGCAGGCAGCCCGACGCGGCCTTGCGAAGCGCCGCCCCGTCCAGGGCGGCCTCGGCCAGTCCCGTCAGGCACAGGAGTGCAAAGCCGGCGACGCCCACCTGGCCCAGGCGCAAGCCGACCTCGTCCCAGCCGATCCGCGACAGGAGCCAGAAGAGTCCGGCCAGCGCCGCCAGGCTGACGGAGCCTTTGAGCCAGGGTTTATTCATCGGCCCCCTCCGCCGGAGACCGCGTCCGACGCGCGGATGCGCTTCGAGAGGAGCTGCTGGAGGAGCTTCGCCAGCATCGCGAAGGAGCCGAAGGCCATGCAGAACAGGGCGAGATCGAGTCGTCCGGCCAGGGCGAGAACGAGAAAGAACAGGCAGAGGAAATCGTGCTTGAAGAGGAGCTCGATGTGAGCGGTCCACGACCGGGGCCCGCCGACCTCCCATTTGAAGTCTTGGAGATTGCCCGAGCGGAAGACCGTCGCCA
>DATIGE010000024.1 GCA_035454885.1 bacterium | reverse complement strand
AGGCCCAACTGGCCGCCGTCGCTGAACCGGGTCGACGCGTTCCAGAGGACGACGGAGGAATCCAGGCGGTCCAAGAACTCTCGGGCGCGGCCCTCGTCCTGCGTGACGATCGTCTCCGTGTGCATCGATCCGTATTTCTGGATGTGGCGGATCGCCTCCTCCAGATCCGGCACCACCTTCACGGCAAGGATCAGGTCGAGATATTCCTCGCCCCAGTCCTTTTCCGCCGCCCTCTTGACGCCCGGGGCGAGCAACCGGGTCTTTTCGTCGCCCCGGATCTCCACGCCCGCTTCCTGAAGGCGTTTGACCATCCCGGGAAGAAATTCCGGGGCGACGCGCGCGTTCACCAGGAGCGTCTCGAGGGCGTTGCAGACGCCGGGACGCTGGACCTTGGCGTTGAGGACGATCTTCTCGGCCATCCTGAAGTCGGCCGATTCGTCCACGTAGACGTGGCAAACCCCCTTGTCATGCTTGATCACCGGGATCTTTGAGTGCTCCTCCATCCACGCCATCAGGGCCCCGCCGCCGCGCGGGATCATCAGGTCGATGTATTTCGACTGCTTGACCAGAAGCTTCATGGCCTCCCGGTCCGGCGTATCGACCACCTGCACCGCGTTCGGATCCACGCCGTTCTTTTTCAGGACGTTCCGGACGATCTTTCCCAAAGAGACGTTGGAGTGGATGGCCTCCGACCCTCCCCGGAGCACGACGGCGTTGCCGGACTTGAGGCAGAGGCCGGCGGCGTCGACCGTCACGTTCGGCCGCGATTCGTAGATGATGCCGATCACGCCCAGCGGTATCCGGACCCGCCGGATGACCAGGCCGTTCGGCCGCCCCCAGGTTTTCACGACGGTGCCGACCGGGTCCGGGAGCTCGGCGACCTCTTTCAACCCGCGGGCCATCTCCTCGATCCGCCGGTCGTTCAAGGTCAGGCGGTCGACCATGGCCTTCGGGAGCCTTTGTTTTTCGGCGGTCTTGAGGTCCTTCCGGTTGGATTCCTGGATCTCGTCCTTCCTGCGGACCAATTCATCGGCGATCTCCGTCAAGAGACGGTTCTTCGCCTCGGTCGGGAGTTTGGCGAGGCTTAAAGACGCCTCGCGGGCCGCCTTGGCCACGGAAACGATTTTCTTTTCGAGAGCGGAAGGCATCAAGTCCTCGCCAAAAATAGCGATCCGACCGGTTCGGACGCGAAGATTCTTTCCAGGATCCTCTTGCTGCGGCCGTGGGCGATGACGGTCGGGACCCCCGCGCGCCCGGCCTTCCGGGCCGCCTCCAGCTTGGTCTTCATGCCGCCCACGGACCCCACGTTATCCGTCCCGGAGGCCCGTTCAAAGAGCTTTTTGTCGATTTTTTCGACCACGTCGATCCTGCGGGCCGCCGGGTCCTTGCGGGGGTCCGCGGTGTAGAAGCCGTCCTGATCCGTGAGCAGAACCAAGAGATCGGCGTCCGCGAGGCGGGCGACCAAGGCGGCGAGGTTGTCGTTGTCGCCGACGCGGATTTCGTCGACCACCACCGTGTCGTTCTCGTTGATGATGGGGACGATCCCGCGCCTTAAGAGCGCCTTCATCGTGTGCCTGGCGTTGGCGTATTGGGCCTTGTTCTCCAGGTCGGGCCGCGTGAGCAGGATTTGCGCGGCCTGGAGCCGGGCCCGCGAGAGGGCCTTCTGATACATATGAATGAGGATCGGCTGTCCCACGGCGGCGCAGGCCTGGAGCTCCGCGATCTTTTTGGGCTTCTTCCGAAAGCCCAGGTGCTGCATGCCCGAGGCGATGGCGCCGGAGGAGACGAGGATCACGTGAACGCCCTTGCGCCGGACGGCGGCGATGCCGTCGGCGACGCCCAACAGCGCCCGGTGGGAGATGCGCCCCTTGCGGTCCACGAGGATGGACGAGCCGATCTTGACGACGACGCGACGGGTGCGGCGGATGATCCTTTCGAGCGGCCGTCCTTTCACGATTTTTTCTGCCATTCGCCGGGGGTGTAGGTCTTGAGCGAGAAGGCGTGGACGGCCCCGGAATTGATGTCGGCTTCGAAGACCGATTTCACCATCCGGTGCTGTTCGAGCATGGGCTTGCCTTCGAATGATTTCGTGACGACCGTGACCTGCCAGTGGTCGCCCGTGCCCGTGAGGTCCTTCAACGCGACCTGGGCGTCGGGAAACTTGCCGACGATCATGGCCTTGATTTCTTCGGGTGTTCTCAGGGTCATGGGCGTGAGTTAAACCCGTTTCGCCGTCTCCCGCAAGAGTTCTTCGAGACCCTCGTGCGTCGCCGCCGAGATGGCGAAGATCTTCCGCTTCGATTTCTTGAGGGCCTTTTTCGCCTCCGGGAGGCGTTCCTTCACGTCCGGCAGGTCGCATTTGGTGAGTACGATGATTTCGGGCCGCTCGAGAAATTCCGGATCGTAGGACTCGAGCTCGGTGCGGATCGTTTGATAGGATTCCCAAGGGTCCGGGTGTTCGGGGTCGTTCAGCGCGATGAGGTGGAGAAAGACGCGCGTCTTTTCGATGTGCTTGAGGAAACGCACGCCCAGGCCCACGCCCTCGCTCGCGCCTTCGATCAGGCCCGGCAGGTCGGCCATGGTGAAACTCTTGCGCCCGGCGGCGACCACGCCCAAGACCGGCGTCTTCGTCGTGAACGGGTAGTCGGCGATCTTGGGCTTGGCGGCGGAAACCGCCGCGAGCAGCGTGGATTTCCCGGCGTTGGGGAATCCGATCAACCCGACGTCGGCCAGGAGTTTGAGCTCCAAGACGACCCAGCGTTCTTCGCCCGGGGTCCCGTCCTCCGCCTCCCGGGGGGCCTGTTTGGTGGACGTGGCGAAGTGCATGTTGCCGCGCCCGCCACGCCCTCCGTGGGCGATGACGGCCTCGTCGCCTTCCTTTTCAAGATTTGCGAGGACGCGGCCGGTCGCTTCCTCGCGGATGGAGGTGCCCAAGGGGACGCGGATGACGACGTCGTCTCCCGCGTGGCCGTACTGGTCTTTTCCACGCCCGTGCTCGCCGCGTTCCGCCTCGAAATGGCGCTTGTACTTGAAGTCGAGGAGGGTGAAGAGGCCGGTGTCCGAGCGGAAGATCACGTTCCCGCCCCGCCCGCCGTCCCCGCCGTTCGGCCCGCCGCGCGGGACGTACTTCTCCCGCCGGAACGAGACGCAGCCGTGGCCGCCGTCTCCGCCTTTGACGAAGATGCGCGCCTCGTCGATGAATTTCATAGGGGGTTACTGCGGGTAGACGCTGACTTTTCTTTTCGTCGGTCCAAAGGCCTCGTACTTCACGATCCCGTCGACCTTCGCGTAGATGGTCCAATCGCGGCCGACGCCGACGTTCTGGCCCGGGTGGATCTGCGTTCCGCGCTGGCGGACCAGGATGGTGCCCGCGTTCACGGCCTGGCCCGCGTAACGCTTGATGCCGCGCCGCTGGCCGTTGGAATCGCGTCCGTTGGAGGTGGAGCCTCCGCCTTTTTTAGTCGCCACGATGAACTCCTTAAAAATCCAAGATTGAATCGCACCAAGGCGAAGCCTTGGTGTATTAACCCTTTATATCAGTAATTTTAACCAGCGTCAGCGGTTGCCGGTGGCCGACCTTGCGCTCCGAGGATTTCCTCTTGCGGTAGGTGTAGGCGATCAGCTTCGGCCCCTTGGTCTGGTCCAGGATTTCTCCGGCGACGGCGGCGCCCTCCAAGACGGGCTTGCCCAGCTTGATCGACTCCCCGTCCTCGATCAAGAGGACCGGAAAATTGACCTTGTCGCCGGCCTTGGTCTCGAGTTTTTCGATCTCGATCTCGTCGCCGACCTTGACCCGATACTGCTTTCCGCCCGTTTCGATGACTGCGTGCATAAAATACCTTAAGTTACAGCAGGTTGATGGCGAACTTATTTCGCAGCAACCTGCAGGGGGTTCGGGGGAGGCGCGGAGCGATCCCCCGCTAAAAAGAAGGGGCTTTCTAGACGCTCCGGCGGTCTTTGTCAATCGCTTCGTCGGGCTTGGCCGGGCTCCCCCCGACGGCTCCCTCGGTGATCTCGAACTGCTCCAGGTGGTAGTCCTCCCGGGCCTTGACCACGGCCTTCTTGCCCGTCTTGCGTTCCCATTCCTCCAGGCCCGGACTCTCTTCTTCCAAGAGCAATTCGACCACGGAGGGGTGGGTCTGGATGGTCACCATCTCCTCATGGATGTCCGAGAGGTTCCGGCGCAGCTCCCGGAAGATCTCGTGGCAGACCGTCGCGCGGCTCTTCAGGTAGCCCCGGCCCTCGCAGTAAAAGCACGTCTCGCAGAGGAGGCGCGAGAGGCTCTCGCGCGTGCGCTTCCGGGTCATCTCGACCAGTCCCAGGTCCGTGATCTTCGTGATCGTGGTCTTGGAACGGTCGGATTTCAGGGCGTCCTTCAAGGCCTGATAGACCTTTTCCCGGTTGGCGGGACGCTCCATGTCGATGAAGTCGAGGATGATGATGCCGCCCAGGTCCCGGAGCCGGAGCTGATAGGCGATCTCCTTGACCGCCTCCAGGTTGGTCTTGAGGATGGTGTCCTCGAGGTTCCGCTTGCCGACGAACTTGCCGGTGTTGACGTCGATGGCGATCAGGGCCTCGGTCTCCTCGACGATGATGTATCCGCCGGACTTGAGCCAGACCTTCTTGCCGAGGGCGCGGCTGATCTCCACCTCGATGCCGCAGGCGTCGAAAATGGGTTCCGGTCCGTCGTAATACTGGATGAAGTTACCCGCCCGCGGCAGGAAGGTCTCGATGAAGCTCTTGACCTTCTCCATCTCCCGCTTGTCGTCGATGAGGATGCGGTCGATGTCCGGCGTAAAAAGGTCGCGGACGGCCCGGTGCACGACGGAGAGGTCCCGATGGAGCAGGGCGGGCGCCTTGACGTCGTTTTTCTTGGCGTCGATGTCCTGCCAGAGCTTGGTCAGGTACTCCATGTCCTGCTTGACGTCCTTGAGGGTCGCGCCTTCCGCCATCGTCCGGGCGATGAATCCGCCCGAGGCGTTCACTTCCGGCCGGAGCTTCTCGATCAGGTTCTTCAGGCGCGTGCGTTCGCCCTCGTCCGGGATCCGGCGCGAGACCCCGATGTGATTGACCGTCGGCATGTAGACCAGGAACCGGCCGGGGAGACTGATGTGCGAGGTGAGCCTGGCCCCTTTCGTGCCGATCGGCTCCCGTGCGATCTGGACCACCACGTCCTGGCCCTCGCGGACCAGGTCCTGGATTTGAGGGATCTGGCGGTTGGAGCGTTTTTCGAAGCGGGGGCGGTCGGGGGGAGGGGATTCCTCCTCGCCGGCCATCATCTCCTCGATGGCGAGCTCCGGCGCGATGTCGGTCACGTACAGGAAGGCCGTGCGTTCAAGCCCGATTTCGGCGAAGGCCGCCTGCATGCCGGGCAGGACCCGGACGATCTTGCCCTTGTAGATATTCCCGACGAGGCCGGCGTCTTGGAGGCGCTCGACGATCAGTTCCGAGATCTGGCCGCCTTCGAGGCGGGCGATCCGGGTTTCCGTGGGCGTGACGTTGACGATGAGCTCATTCGACACGCCGTTGTTTTAGCGGAACTTCGCGATCCTTCAATAGAAATCTCAATTAATTGACAAAGATACGGCGCCCGACTATAAAGCCGCGTCTTTTTCAATATCAGGAATTCTCATACAAAAGGAGTCCGAGATGAGCCGAGTGAAACTGTTCTGTCTAGGCATGCTCTCCCTTGTTTTGGCCCCGCTTTCGGCCATGGCCAGTGAGGCGCAGCTGGTGCTCCCGGATCTCGCCTCTCAGACGTTCCTGGGGATGGACGGGCACAGCCTTCTCATGAAGGGATTGATCGTTTGCGGCCTGGGGCTGGTCTTCGGTCTGGTCATCTACGCCCAGGTCAAGAAGCTCCCGGTTCACAACTCGATGAAGGCGATCTCGGAGCTCATCTACGAGACCTGCAAGACCTACCTCATCACCCAGGGCAAGTTCATTTTGATCCTTGAGGCGTTCATCGGCGTCATCATCTGGGTCTACTTCTCGACGCTCCGGCATTTCTCGACGGACAAGGTGCTCATGATCCTGCTCTTCAGCCTGATCGGCATCGCCGGCAGCTACGGCGTGGCTTGGTTCGGCATCCGGATCAACACGCTGGCGAACTCCCGCACGGCCTTCGCGAGCTTGACGGGCAAGGCCTTTCCCGTGTGCTCGATCCCGCTCCGGGCGGGAATGAGCATCGGCATGCTCCTGATCAGCACGGAATTGGTGATGATGCTCTGCATCCTTCTTTTCATTCCGGCGGATTACGCGGGGCCCTGCTTCATCGGTTTCGCCATCGGCGAGTCGCTGGGCGCCTCCGTGCTCCGTATCGCCGGTGGCATCTTCACGAAGATCGCGGACATCGGGTCGGACCTGATGAAGATCGTCTTCAACATCAAGGAGGACGACGCGCGGAACCCGGGCGTCATCGCCGACTGCACGGGCGACAACGCCGGTGACTCGGTCGGTCCCACGGCCGACGGATTCGAGACCTACGGCGTGACGGGCGTGGCCTTGATCACCTTCATTCTGCTGGCCGTCCCCCAGGCGGCGACGCAGGTCCAGCTCTTGGTCTGGATCTTCGTCATGCGCATCATGATGATCATCGCGAGCGGGCTCTCCTATCTCATCAACGAAATGATCGCGAGGGCTCGTTACGGCCATGCCGAGAAGATGAACTTTGAGGCGCCGCTATCCTTCCTCGTCTGGTTGACGTCCTTCGTCTCTCTGGGAATGACCTATGCGGTGTCCTACCTCCTGATCCCGGATTTGGGCGACGGGACGCTTTGGTGGAAGCTCTCCACCATCATCACCTGCGGCACGATCGCCGGCGCCTTGATCCCCGAAATGATCAAGATCTTCACCTCGACCAATTCGGGCCACGTGCGCGAAGTGGTCACCGCCTCGCGCGAGGGCGGCGCCTCCCTCAACGTCCTCTCGGGTTTTGTCGCGGGCAACTTCAGCGCCTACTGGATGGGCATCGTGATCGTGCTTCTCATGGGCATCGCCTACGGCGTGAGCGTCCTGGGCCTGAAAGACCTCATGCTCGCCCCCGCGGTCTTCGCCTTCGGTCTCGTGGCCTTCGGATTCCTGGGGATGGGGCCGGTGACCATCGCGGTCGATTCCTACGGGCCGGTCACGGACAACGCCCAGTCGGTCTACGAGCTCTCGACCATTGAGTCGATCAAGGGCATCAAGGAGGACCTGAAGAAGAATTTCGGCTTTGACGTCAAGTTCGACAGGGCGAAACACCTCTTGGAGGAGAACGACGGGGCCGGCAACACCTTCAAGGCCACCGCGAAGCCCGTGTTGATCGGCACCGCGGTCGTGGGCGCCACGACGATGATTTTTTCCATCATCGTCTTGCTGACCAACGGCCTCACGACCGGGATCGAGAACCTGTCTCTCCTGCACCCGCCGTTCCTGCTCGGCCTCATCACGGGCGGCGCTATCATCTATTGGTTCACGGGCGCCTCGACCCAGGCGGTTTCCACCGGGGCCTACCGCGCCGTCGAGTTCATCAAGGCCAATATCAAGCTGGAGGGCAGCGAAAAGGCCTCCATCGAGGACAGCAAGAAGGTCGTCGCCATCTGCACGCAGTACGCGCAGAAGGGGATGTTCAACATCTTCCTGACCGTCTTCTTCTCGACGCTCGCCTTCGCGTGCCTGGAGCCGTACTTCTTTGTCGGCTATCTCATCTCCATCGCCCTCTTCGGCCTCTACCAGGCCATCTTCATGGCGAACGCGGGCGGCGCCTGGGACAACGCCAAGAAGATCGTCGAGGTGGAGCTGAAGGAGAAGGGGAGCGCGCTCCACGCCGCGACGGTCGTCGGCGATACGGTCGGCGATCCGTTCAAGGACACGTCATCGGTCGCGTTGAATCCCGTCATCAAGTTCACGACCCTCTTCGGCCTCCTGGCCGTGGAGCTCGCGATCGAGCTTTCGCGGAACCTGAGCGCGGTCCTGGCCGGCGCCTTCTTCCTGATCTCGACGGTTTTCGTCATCCGGTCGTTCTACGGGATGCGGATCAAATCCTGACCTTTTTGAAAAAAACAAGGGCTCCGGAATGGACTCCGGAGCCCTTGCCCTTTTCCAATCCGATGAGACCCTCTAGTCTTTGGTCGGTACTGCCACAGCCGACACGTTGGTCATGTAGGAAATCCCAAAGAATCGAAGCATTCCCGGGACGAAGAAGAACTCCTTAAAAGTGGCCATCGTGAAGTCCTCCTCCTTATAATTGAATTCCTTGATGAACGCCGAATAAGCCGCCGTCACGTTCCAGTTCACGTTCGAGGTGAAGTAATTGTTGAAGAATTTGTCCACGCTGCCGCGGTCGACGGTGAACGTGTAATCTGCATCGCGGGCTGCCGCGGTAAAGTTCCTGTCGATGGCGTCTGCGAAGGCCAGGAATTGGTTAGGTTGAAAGAAGCTGGTGATATACGTGGAGAGTTTCAGCTCCTCGATGTTGTCGGCCTCTTCGAATTGGTTCCGGAATTCTTTGTAGGACTTATTGATGGCATCGTACTCCAGGCGTTCCCGAAAGAAGTTACGGATCGTGTAATCCTGCATTTTGTAGGTATTGGTGATAAAACTGATGTTATCCGCTCCAGGAAAAAACGTGTAGTCCCGGATGCCGAATCCCTTGTCCACCGGCCGGAACGTATACGTATAGGCGTCTCGCACCTTGATGCTTTTCCCGGCCGTGACGTCCCTGGTCGTCTGCGCCGATGCCGTGCCTAGGAAAGCGGCCAGGGCCAACGACCCGGCGATCACCCCGATTCTGTATCCTCTGGTTCCAAACATAAGACCTCCCCCGTTTGTGTGGGCCGCCCAAACCATTTGGGCGGCTCTCTGGAAGCGCTTAAGGGAAGCATTATTCGTGCCATTGTTTTCGCCTCGAATATTTTTATAAGCT
>DATIGE010000023.1 GCA_035454885.1 bacterium | reverse complement strand
GTCCGGCTCCTTCCGAAGATCTCCGGCTCGTAGAACTCGAAGGCGATCGCGCCGGGCATCAGATAAGAGCCCGCCGTGGTCGCGCGCACGGGGTAGCGGATGTGGTAGACCCCCGCCGGGACGTACTCGTCCGACCAGACGATGGAATCGTCGCGGATCTCCTGGTGCGAGAACCCGTAGTCGGTCCCGTAGTCCTCCACCGTGATCACGTCGTCGTAGTCGGCGGAACGGTCGTAGCCGTAGCCTTCGTCGTAGCCCCCCGGGCCTTCCTCGTCGGATCCGCCTTCCTCGGCCTGCAGCATCGCGGCGCGCGAAGTCGTCGCCAGCGTCATGTCGACCGGCTCGAAACCGGCGGGGAGGGGGTCCTGGACCAGGATGTAGTTCAGGTCCTGGGGGACGACCAGGGCGATGTGGCCCTTGTAGTTCTCGCCCGCCTTGAATTCCGTCAGCGGCCTTTCCTCCTTCACGTCATCCAGGGCGTAGTACTCGCGCGAGACGATCAAACCTTCCTCCCGCGTCGGGGTCAGCTCCGGCGGGAGATAATATTTGAGGACCATGTCGTAGTAGAGAGTGCCGGTCCCGTCCTTCTTGAAGACGAGGTCGGCGGGTTGTTTCAGGGCCTTCAGGTCCTTCATCGAAACATTCGCCGAATGCACCGTGAGGAGGTTTTCGCGGTTGAAGGCCTTCTCCAGGAGGGTTTTGGCCTCGGCCGTGAGCGAGGCCTTGAAGTTCGTGTTGTCCTCCTGGGCGCGCTTGGCGAAGTCGGCGACGAGCCAGGAGAGATAGAGGCTGTTCTGCGTCGTCTGGTCGCCCGAGACCTTCTTCCGGTTCAGGAGATAGGCCAGGGCCCTTGGGACCATCGGATGGATGCCCGAGTCCGATTCGGCGGTCAGGAGCGCCAGGGCGGCCAGGGCCGTGTTCTTCTCCTGGGAGGAGCTGAAAAAGTCCGATTCCGGCCAGGAGGTATGGCGCGGCTCCTGCTTGGCCATCGAGAGGAGGCGTCCGGAGACGTCCGTGAAACCGCCCTGCCAGCTTTCGTTCTTCAGGGCCATGAGAAGGTGCGAGAGCCCGGTCGCCGAGAGGACGGGCTGTTCCTTGAGGACGTCCTCGGTCAGGTTGAATTCGCCGGAATGGTCGAGCGTGAGCCCCCAGAGGGCGAAGGCGCGCGCGTCCGGCCCGATCAGGGTGTTGCCTTGAAGCTCGGTTCTCAGCCAGGCCTTGAGGGCGTTGACCGGCGCGGCGTCCCCGCTGAACCCTTGATTCTGGGCGTACGTGACGGCGACCAAGGTTTGCACGCTCGCGTGAAAGTCGGGCTTGCGGCTGTCCGGCCAGTACTTGATGCCGCCGGTCCCGTCCACGAACTTGGTCAGGAGTTCGTCGCGCACCGAGACGATCTGGTCCTCCAAGAGCTTGAGTTTCGCGTCGAGGCCCTTGGTGCTTTCGATGACCTCCTTTTTCACGGGGGCCAGGGCGTCGAAGTACGATTCGCCGAAGCGCTGGCTCAGATCGCGGGCCATGAGGAGGGCGAGCAGGGTCGCCGATTTCTGTTCGGAGCAACCGTACGGATAATAGATGAGGTTTCTCAAGGATGGCGCGGCCGCGAGCGCGATCGAGGCCTTGAACGTCACGTCGAGTCCGCCCTTGTCCGACGAGAGGTCCGGCGGGATTTCGATCCGCTCCCTTTCCTCCGGCTGGTCGCCCGTCACCATCGCGGAGGAGGCGACGACCTCGGGGGCGTAGCGGTCCTGAACGGGGAGGGTGAGCTCCAGGGCGTCCAGGTCGCCTCCCTTGGCGTCCTTGGCGTCGATTGAAAGCGTCAGCCGGCCGACGGCCGCCGACGTGACGGAGAGATCGATGGGGTAGGCCTTTTCCGAGTTCGCCGGGATCGAAAACTTGATCTCTTCGGCCTCCTTGCCGCCCCGCAGGGAGGCGTCTCCGGAGGCCGCCACCTTGATCTTGCCCTCGATCTCCCGGGGATTCCGGTTGTTGGCGATCACCTGCCCCTTCACCTGGTCGCCCCAGACCGCAAAGCGGGGGAGGGCGGCCCGGAGGACGAGCGGCAGGGTCGTCATGATCTTTCCGCGGTTGCCGCCCACGAAGGTGTTGTCGGTCAGGACCAGGTCGGCTCCCAGCTCGCGCTGGCCCATCGGGCGCAGCGTGACCGCCTGCTGGCGCTCCGCCTCGAACTCGGAGGCGGACTTGGCGTCGCTCGCGGCCAGGGCCTCGATCACCCAGGTGGTCAGGTCGTCGGGCAGTTCGAAGGTGAACGCGGCCTCGCCGTTATCGTCCGTCGTCAGGTGTTCCTCGAAATGGGCGGTGTCCTTGAAGATGCGGCGCTTCTTGCCGGCGCCGTTGCCCGAGTCGCCGGCCTTGAACGAAAAGAGGGACGACGACGAGAGGACGGCGTTCGGGCGGCGGTAGTAGAACTTTTTCACCAGGTCCGGGAGCTCGTAGTTGAGGAGGCGCAGGACCGATTCGTCCGCGACGCTCACGATGACGTTCGCCTTCCTGGGCTTGCCCGCGGGATCGGTCGTCCTGACCTTGACCGTGACCTTGTCGCCGGGACGGTAAATCGGAGGTTGGTCGCCTTCTCCCGTTCGATCGGGCGTGATCGCGATGTTGAGGCGCTTGCTCTCCGGCTCGACGTGGATCTCGGTCTCCCCGAAATAAAGCAGGGGAGGATGGGCCGCCCCGGCTTCCACCCCGCGCCCCACGTGCGCGATGACGCTCACGTAGAGGTTGGGGATCATCCCCTCGGTGACGGGGATCTCGAGGTGCGTGGCGTTTCCGCCCAAGTCGATGACCTTGTAATCGAGCAGGCGTCCGCGCTCGTAGGTGAGGAGCGCCTTGGTGACGGGCACGAGGGATTTGACCAGGATCTTGGCGGTCTCTCCCACCCGATAGGAATCCTTGTCGGGAACCAGCTCCACGGTCTCGGGTTCATCCAGCTTCCACGGCACGTAGCCCTCGCCCCAGGCGAAGACGGTCGCGGCCGATTGGATCTCGTTTCCGCGGCCGTCCTTGCCCTTGGCCACGAAACGGTACGTTCCGCCCTTGGAGAAGGTGAAACTCACCCGGCCCTTCCCGTCCTCGTCCGTCCTGCCGTCCAAGGTCTTGAGGACCGTGTCCTTGGGCTGTGCGATCAGGTCCCAGTAGCCGCCGGTCGTGCGTTTTTCGATGTACTCGTACTCGCGGAGGACGACCTCGACGTCGTAGGACTTCTTGCCTGCGGGCTTTCCCGCCGTGTCGAGCGAGACCACGTCGATCGTGGCCGTCTCCTTCTGTCCGTAGGCCCATTTCTCGGGCCGGACGCCCAGGTAGAAGTCCGCCTTGTGGACGATGACGTCCTCGGCGCCGGAGACCTCCTGATGGGACGGGTCTTGGACGTTCGCCTCGACGGAGAGAGTCTGGCTCGCGGGGTATTTTTTCAGATCCGGCTTGTAACGGATGGAGAGAAGGCCCTTTTCGTCGAGAGTCTCGGGCCGGGCGGTGACGTCCTTCCCGTCCGGGCCGCGCAAGAAGCCCCCGGGCGACCGGTAGGACGCGGCACCGCGCGGGTCGTCATATTGCCCCGAGTCCTCCGCGTAGGTGGATTCGTAATCGCCGCCGAAGGACGAGCCGACGACGTCGTACTCATACTCGCTCGCGTAGGAGATTTGGCCGTCCTCCCCCTCTTTCCGGTAGAGCAGGTCCTCGTCGATGAAGCTGAAGTCCTCGAAACCCTCGGGGGCGAAGAGATAGGTCGACGTCATGATCGACCAGGTGGTCTTGGCCTTCCGGAGCGGGGCCCCGAAAAAGTAGCTGCCCTGGACCTCGACCGACATCTCCTGGCCGCTGACGATCTCCGGCTGATCCGTCTTCAGGTCCACCTTGAACGAGGGCTTGCGGTAGCTCGTCACGACGAAGACGCGGGAGAATCTCTGCGCGCCCACCTGGATTGTGAGGTTGTAGTCCCCGCGCGGCGTGTCTTCGTCCGCGGGGATCTCGAACTGGCCGCCGACCGTGCCACCGGTTTTCAGGGCCGCCTCGGATTGGGAGAAGACGTTCTGACCGGAGGAGTCGGTGATCGTCACCTCCGCGGAGGTTCCCGCGGAGGGCATGAAGTAGCGGCCCTCGCGCACCTCCCGGATGAACGAGGAGAAGTAGACGGTCTGGCCGGGCCGGTAGATGGGCCGGTCGGTGTAGACGTAGGTGTAGTAATGCGGGCCGGGACCCAGGAGGTTCGCGTAGCCCCCGATCTTGTGATCGGACTCGCAGGTGTAGGATTCGCTGCCCGGCTGCGTGACCTCCGCGCAGGCGTGGAGCTCGTCGGAGGTCGCGAGGTTCAAGAGCCCCACGCCCTGCTCGTTGGTGATGATGTTGCCTTCGGTCACCGTTTCATCCACGCCGAGCGAGCTGTTCCACTTTTTGAGCATTACCCGCACCGGGAGGCTCGAGACGGGGGCGCCTTTTTCGATGTCGGTCGTCCAGACGAGGATGTGGTCCGTCTCGCGCTTCAAGGCGACGGCGACGGGCGTGATCTGGATCATCGAATAGACCGAGCCCGAGCCTTTCCTCGATGCGGCGTCGATGCCGGGGGCCGGATTGCCGATGACTTCCAGCAGATAGAGGCCGGGTCCCGGCTTTTGCGGGAGAGTGGCCAGGTCCACCAGGAATCGGTTGGAGACGTTGGGCGCGGCGGAGATGGGGACCTCGCGGGTCTGGTCGGCCGGCATCCGCGCCGGGTCGATGGTGAGCGTGGCGGCGTCGACCGGGACGCTGAAGTTGTGCGATCCGAGCGTCGCCATCGGCGGTCCCGGTTTCTTCGCGGCGTCCTCCTCGTTATACCAAAGGACCTGGTCCTTCACGTCCTCGTCGTACCTCTGCTTGTCGGTGATACGGTAGAGACGGACCGTCGCGGACCTGAGGTTGACGCCCCGGTACGGGATCCGGAGGGCAAACTCCGGCCCGTTGGCGGAGAGGATGTTCTTGGTCAGGAGCGATCGGATCTCGGGGCCCGCGTCGCGCGTCTTGGCGATGTAGGTGTCCCCGCCCGATTCCAGTTTGGCCCCGGAGAGGGACTCGATCTTGGAAGGATCGATCGAAAACTTGTAGACCTTGGCGTAGTCGTCCAGGAAGGAGATGCACCCGATCTTGTAGCCCTCCACGTCCTTGAGTTTCCCGTCCGCATCGACCGTCGTGAAGATCTCCTGACCCGAGAACGAGAAGTAAGGGACCTTTCGCGGTTCGACCCGGAAGGACTTTTCAAAGGACTTTTTGTCGATCGATTGCGTGAAGTGGTAACAGACGCCGGAGCCCATCTCGACCGCCGTCTCCTGGTTGGGCTTGAAGGCGACCTCCTCGGCGTCGCTGAACTCGTAGCTGATCACCTTTTCCACGGCCATCTCCTTGGCCGGCGTCTTGTAAAGGACGGTGACCGGTTCCGAAGTCCCGATGGTGCCTTTCTTGGCCAGGGCCCCCGCCGGCAGCGTCACCTTGACGCCGGATTCCCAGGGCAATTCGTCCTTGAACTGGACTCGGAGGGTGTGTCCGTCGTCGCCCCAGACGTAATCGCGCTTCATGAGAAGGACCTGGCCCGTCGTCTCGTCCGTGACGGCGAGCTTCTTTTCAACGTCGGCCTGGTTCATCATGAGGTTGAAGCGGAGGAAGAAGGACGCCGATTTGGGGAGCAGGATGTTGTTGTCGCCGGGCTCCCAGGTGAGGACGGCGGGGGAGACGGTCGCGAACTCCCAGTCCGTGGCTTTCTCAAGCTTGTAACCGTCGACCGACACCACGCCCGCGGGCAGAGTCACCTTGTAATCGGTCGCCGGATCGAGAGGGGTTTCGGGACGGAAGATGAACCCGTGCGTGCCCAGCCAGAAGAACTTGCCGTCGACCTGGGGTGTGATCTTCAAGGGGATCGACTTGTCGCGGCCTTTGTCCAGCGTCGTCAGGGGCACGACCGCCTTGTTGAACATGACGGTGATGCCGTCGGTCGCGATGGGAATCTCCGGCCCCTCGGGGGAGCGGGAGAGGACGGTCAGTTCGCCCTGGATCTTCCCGGTGTAGCCGAGCCAGCCCGATTTTTTGGCGATGAGCCAGCCCCCGGCGGCGACAACCACGACAGCGCCTGCGATGACGGCGATCTTTTTTGGATTCATATGTTGTCCTCACTCACGATTTTGAACGCGACTTCTTCCTCGTAGCCGTCTTGCGACGTAACTTTCAACGTGTGTTTCCCCGGCTCGGGGACGATCCAGACCTTGGAGTCGCCTTGTGAGGCCGCGAGAAAGCGGCCGTCGAGGAACCAGCGCAAATTCTGATCTGGAGCCGCACCCGCTTCGGCGGCGATCTTCTGGTGAACCGCGGGCAGGTACGCGTGCAGGCGGAAGGTTGCGTTGGGGAGGGGCGAGACGACGCGCCAGGGTTTGGAGGGTTCGGTGATTGTAGGGGCATGGCGCGCCATGCCCTTACGCGGGTTATTCCGCGCCACCGCAAATGTTTCCGGCGCCTTGCCGCGCAACACGTTCTCCATGGCCGCGTGCCAGAGGGGCGCCGCGCCCGTCGCCCCCGTCGTCGGCCCGGCCGTCGGCGATGAGCCGATGGGAGCGGGCATCGGCGATCCGTCCGCGTGGCCGACCCAGACGCCCGCGGCGTAGGAGGGCGTATAGCCGACCGTCCAGTTGTCCCGGTAGTCATAACTCGTCCCGGTCTTGACCGCGACCTCGTGTCCTTCGATCGTCATCGACTCGTTGAACCCGAAGGACTTGAGGCGCGCGTCGGGGTCGGTGAGGATCGACGTGACCTCGGCGGCGTATTCGGAGGCGTTGGGCAGAACCGATGAAGGGGCGAACCTTGTGTCAGCGCTAGCAGCCCCGTTGTGAGGGGTCGCCCCCATGGGGATTGCCCGATATGCCAAATACCGCCCCCCCCGCGCGAGCGCGGCGTAGGCGTTCGTCAATTCCAGGAGCGTCACTTCCCCGGACCCCAGCGTCACCGCCAGCCCGTAGTGCATCGGGGGGCGCTTCAGCGTCGTGAACCCGAAGCGCCGGAGGATCTCGTGGTAATAAGACAGACCGATCTGGTTCAGCGTCACGACCGCCGGCACGTTGTAGGAGTTGGCGAGCGCCTCGCGGATCGTCATGTTGCCGTGAAAGCGGCGGTCGAAATTTTGGGGGGCGTAGGACTCCGATTGCTCGACGCCCGCCGCTTGAAAGGACAGCGGCTGGTCCGGGACGATCGAGTCGGGTCCGAATCCCTTCGCGAAGGCGGCGAAGTAGGTGAACGGCTTCAAGGTCGAGCCCGGCTGGCGGAGGGCCACGGCGGCGTTCACCTGGCCGTCGATCGTTTCGTCCAGATAGTCGCGCGAGCCGACCATGGCGAGGAGGTCGCCGGTCGTCACGTCGATGACGACGGCGGCGGCGGTGAGTTTCGGGTCTTGGAAGGCCCGACCTGCAAGCAGTCGGGCCGTCGCCTGTTCGAGGCGCTGCTGGAGGTCCAGGTCAAGGGTGGTCCGGACGACGTTGGCGGCGTTGGGGCGGTCATGGGCGACATACTCGAGGAAGTGGCGGCCGTGCATGGATGGGGTAGGGGTGAACACAAGGTTCGCCCCTACATTCCGATTCGGCGCCTTCGGCCTCTCCACCAAAAACGCTATTTCTTGCGACGACAGCCCCGCCAGTTCCTTCCCGAAATACGACCGCGCCGCCGCGGCGATGCCGTAGCATCGACGGCCGTAATAGACCGTGTTGAGGTAGCGCTCCAAGATCCAGGCCTTGCCATGCCTCATCTCCAGGCCCAGGGCGAGGAGGGTCTCGCGGAGTTTGTTGAAAAACGTGCGGGGAGGAGACCCCATCAAGTTTTTCGCCAATTGCTGCGTGATCGTCGACCCGCCGCGGACGATGCGGCCGTGCGCGAGGTTGTCGGCGATCGCGCTCGCGATGGAGAAGGGATTGATCCCCCGGTGCCAGTAGAACCAGCGGTCCTCGGCCCGGATCGTCCGCTCCACGGCCTCGCGGGGGATCCGTTCCAGGGGCGTCCAGTCTTGGAGGCCGTCGTAGGACGCGTTCAGCGTGCCGATGACGCGGCCGTTCCGGTCGAGGAAGGTCCTCGTCTCCGCGGGGGCGTCGTAACGGCTTGTCAAGAGGAGGAGGGCGCCGGCGGCGGTGAGAGCGGCAAAAAGCGGAAAACGAAGCGCCCGCATAGACCGGGCAGCCTACACGAGCGCTTCTTGGATGTCACAAAGTTTGTCGGGATCTAACGGAGGAGGGAACAGCCGCCGCTCGACGTGCCGCCCGTGGTTCCCCCGGTGGTGGTGCCGCCGGTGCCGCAGTCATCGGGGCAGGAGGCGGTCGTCTCGGTGCCCCCGCAGATCCCGTCCCCGCAGCTCCCGCAGTCGGCCGAGCAGGTCTCCGCGTCCTCGCCGGTCTCGCAGGTCCCGTTGCCGCAGACCGTCCCGCCGCTGCCCGTGCAATCGCCGGGGCAGGAGGCCGCCGTCTCGCTCCCGCCGCAGATGCCATCCCCGCAGCTCCCGCAGTCCGCCGGACAGGAGGTCTCGGTCTCGCCCGACCCGCAGAAGCCGTTCCCGCAGAACTCGCCGCCCCCTCCCGTGCCTCCCGTTGTCGTTCCCCCAGTGGTTCCACCCGTGGTGCCACCGGTCGTACCGCTTGGGCAATCGGCAGGGCAGGAGGAACTGGTTTCCCCACAATCGCAGAGGGTGTTGCCACAGGCGTTCGTTCCCACAAATACAGCTGTACCCGAGTTGTTTGTCACGCTGACGTCTGAGCAGTCCAAATCGACAAACGTATTAGCTCCGTTGTTGATCGATCGGATCGCCTCGTTGTCACTCCCAGTCCAACCGGTAACGCTGGATGTGGTCACCGTATCAACCTCGTCGTCCGCGGTACCATCGCCCGGCGTGCAACCGGTTGGCGGGCTGTCGATGAAAAAGGCGATGACGGCATTTGAATCAAAGCTGCTGCAATTGCCGTTTGCAAAGCTGAGATCGCCCGTAATTCCCGCAGTCGAATCAAAGTCGGGTGAGCTGGCCAGGATCTTGTCTCCATCGTCGTTTTGTCCCGAAGCTGCATTGATCGACGAGACGAAACTCGACGAAAAGGGGACCAATTCCACCCCATCGAGTTGAATTTCGTCGCCGGTCTTAAAACAATCTTGATTGTTTGAAGAAATCTCCAATTCGACGGCACAGGCGGTGCTGCTCAGCTTGATGATTCTGCTGATAAAGACAGCATGATGGGTCGCCCTCGCCGCCTCCGGCGCAGCCAAAGCGGCCAAAACGATCGCGATCCCGAGTGTCTTTTTCATAATCGCCCCCTTAACGCGACCGATCTTACTCCTAGGCGGTGAGCCGGCGCAAGGCTTCCTGGTATTTCTGGGCGGTCTTCTCGACGATCTCCGCGGGAAGTTCCGGCGCCGGGGGTTTCTTGTTCCAGCCTATCTTAAGGAGGTAGTCCCGCACGAACTGTTTGTCGAAGCTCGGGGGCGAGATCCCCACCTGGTATTGGTCCTTGGGCCAGAAGCGGGAGGAGTCGGGGGTTAAAATCTCGTCGATGAGGATCAACTCGCCGTTCAAATGGCCGAACTCGAACTTGGTGTCGGCCAGGATCAGCCCCTTGCTCTCGGCGTATTCGAGCCCCGTCGTGTAGATCTTGAGGCTCACGTCCCGGACGCGCTCGGCGGTTTCCTTGCCCACGATCTCGCAGGCCCGTTCGAAGGAGATGTTTTCGTCGTGCTCCCCTTGAGGGGCCTTGGTGGCGGGGGTGAAGATCGGCTGAGGGAGCTTTTGCGATTCCTTCAGGCCCGGGGGCAGGGCGATCCCACAGACCTTGCCCGTCTTCTGATAATCATTCCATCCCGAGCCGGCGAGGTAGCCCCGCATGACGGCCTCGATCGCCAAGGGCTTCGTCTTCTTCACCAGCATCGACCTTTTCGCATAGGCCGCGACGTCCTCTTTTGTCTTGAAGACCTCTTCCACCGGCCTGTCCGAGATGTGGTTGGGGATCATGCCCTTCATCTTCCCGAACCAGAAGAGGGAGACCTGCGTGAGTATCTCCCCCTTGCCGGGGATCGGGTTCGGAAAGACGACGTCGAAGGCCGAGAGGCGGTCGGTGGCGACCAAGAGGAGCTCGTCGCCGAGGTCGTAAATATCCCGGACCTTTCCTCGGAAGAGGAGTTTCAAGTACGGCAGGTTCGATTGATGGATGGGTGTGGTCATAAGAGACGAATTCCCCGTTTGAGTCGTGGTGTCAAGAGACGGTCTATGGTAAAGTGGCCCTGCCCATGACGAAGCCGATCTACCTTCCCGACCTGGAGTCTTGGTGCAAGGCCCCTCTCCCCGAGGAGAAGTCCCCCAAGACCGCCGACCGCGCGCTCGCCCTCTTCGAGACCGTCGATACCGAGCCGTTCGTGCTGGACGCCCTCATCCAGAAGGTGGTCGAGGCCCTCGACGGCGACGTCGTGGCCGAGACGGAGAGGGGGCTCCTCGGCCGTTTCAAGGACCCCATGAACGCCGCCCTCGCCGCCTTGAACCTCAAGCGCGCCGCCCGCCTCATGAACCTCAAGACCCGCGCGGGTCTGACCTGGGGTCCGGTCCCGGCGATCAAAGAGAAGTCGGCCAGGCACCTGAGGAACGAGACGGCACGCCGGTGCCTCCGGATCTTTTCCGTCGCCCTCCCGCACCAGATCCTGATCGACGAGGATTTTCTCAGGGCCTTGGGCGCGCGCGCCGGGGAGTTTCCGGAAATACTGGTCAGCGAACCGGCGCGGGTGGAGCTCTCCGGCGTCGGCCGCGAGGACCTGATGGAGATCGCGACCGCCGATACCGGCTTCGCCGCGCCCATCGAGCATCACGTGCCGTCCCTGGGCGACGTGGAGCTGAGCCCGGTCAAGTCGTCAAGCTTTCCGCCGGAGACCGAGCCGTCCCGGTACCTCGTCTGCGACACCTGCGGCAAACCGCTCAAGGACGACGGGAGCGACGGGATGCTGGTGATCGAGCGCGTGGAGGACGTCATCCGCAGGTTCCATCTCTTCCACCGGGGCGACTGCGACACCCAGAGGTCGGAGTCGTGGAGGGACTTGGACGAATTCACGAACCCGGAGTGCTATGTCCAGTTCCTGGTCGCCCTCCTGAACAACTGGGCCCTGAAGGGGCTGAAGATCGAGGACACCAACGGGTTGGTGAGGCTCCTCCTCGGGATGTACCGGAAGGTGTTCCGTCCCACGACCGCCCAGGAACACCTGGACTTCATCGGCATCATGCGTCTCATCCAATTGATGGGAGAATAGTCCTACGTGTTCCGCCTCCGAAACCAAGCCCTCACGCTCGTGGCCGCGGTCTTCTTGACGGGGCTCTGGGTCCATCAGCTCCCCGAGTCGCGCGTGGAGAGGGTTCTCTCGGCGGTCTTCCGGCCTTTTCAAAGGGTGATGTTCACGAACCGGTTTTTCCGGATGTACGCGCCCGATCCGAGGTCGCGCAAGAGGATCCCGGCGATTCTCCTGAAGACGGAGGCCGCGCCCGTACGTTTCTTCAAACCGGGCCTTTCGATCTTTCCGCGCGAGAAATGGTCCAACTTCATGGACCACCTGGGCAAGGCCCTGGACGGCGAGACGTTCTTCTTTTCGCCGGAGGAGGGCGGGGCGATCTTCCGCCGCCTCGCGGCCCGTCTCTGCCGGGAGGCGTCCGTTCCGGGCGATCGCGTCCTGTCGGTGACGTTTCAGTCCCGGTCCGTTTCTTACGGGGAGATTCAGGGCGACATCGTGTGGGACGAGCCGGAGGTCCTGGAGGGCTTCGCGTGCCCGTGACACGATTCTTTCATGAACGCCCGACGGACGGCCGTGCCTACGGCTTCCTCCGCATCGCCTTTGGGCTCGTCGCTGTCCTCTCCCTCCTGACCGTCCGTCCGCTTCTCAGCCTCTTTTATGGGAGCGACGCCGTCTGTCCTTCGGATTTTCCGGCCTTTCTCGGATCGACCGGGGCCGTGCGCGCCGTTTGGGGGATTGGGATCGCCTCGGCCCTCTTGATGGCGGCCGGGGCCTTCGTCCGCGCCGTCTCGATCCTCACCTATCTCGCTCTTGCCTTCTTCTTTCTCACCCCGTGCCGCCCGGACAACTACGGCGACCAGATCCTCGTCGCGACGGCCTTCCTCATGATCTTCGCGCCGGGCCGCGACCCGATGTCCTTGGATGCCCGTTGGCTGGGGCGCCGGGGCGCGGACTTCAGCCCGTGGCTGCACAAAACCCTGCGTCTCTTCGCCGGAACCCTTTACCTCGTCCCCGTGCTCATCCGCCTGGGCGGTGCAAAATGGTGGGACGGGACGGCGGCGTGGGCCGCCCTCGCGGACCCGTCGACCAGCCGCGTCTGGCAGGCGCTTTCCCGCGATCCCTGGATATTGCCCGCGTGGGCCTACGCCGCGATCACCTACGGTTCGCTCGCCTTCGAGGCCCTTTTCCCGTTTCTGGTTTGGGTCCGGAGGCTCCGTCCCTTTCTGGTCGGGGCGGGCATTGTCTTCCACCTGGGGATGGGGGTCGTGCTCGACCTGGGACTCTTTCCGTTTCAGATGGCGGTGGTGCTGATCGGGTGTCTGGACGTTACGCCGTCCGGAAGCCGAGGACGACTCCGCGGTCCTTGAGGAATCGAATCGCTTGCACGCCCTCGCGGACGAAGGACTGCGGTTCGGCGGGCTTGTGCCTCTTCAGAAGCGTCTCCAGAACGCGGCCGATGGGGTTCCTTTCCGAGGCCATGAGGTTCACAAGCTCCGCGACGAGGGGATTCATTTCCAGAAACCGGATTTGGAAGGTCTCCGGATCGCGATAGACCAGGAGCGCATAGCGGCCCGGCTTGACCCTCCGGGGCGAGGAGAAACCCCGGCAGACGCGGTGGACCGGCCAGCGGTAGCGGCGCAGGGCGCGGTGGGGATTCAAGGATGGGATCAACCGCACGAACTCTTCGGGCGCCCCGGCGGCTTCGCGCCAATCGCGGATCAGACCTTTTCCTGATTCCGGGGCCGGGCGGTCGGGGTCGTAGAAGAGCCGGATCTCCAGGTTTTCGTACTCCGCGAGTTCCTTGAGGTACGGTAGGCGCTTGAGCAGGGGGCCGCGGTAGTCTTGGAGGTAGTGCGCGAATTCGCGGAAGACCTGGCGGGCGATGGGCGAGCGCGTGAGGCGCTTGAGGTAAAAATCATTGAGCAACCCGTTCCATTCGTCCCGAGAGACGAGGGAGCGGAGAACCGGAAACGCCGACTCGATCGCGCCGAGGAAACCGATGGAGATGTGATTCCGGTAGGTCTGGAACCGCTCCAGAGGGACGTGCCTCAGGGCCTCGCGGTCATTCTCGGACCGGAAAAAGCGTTTCAGCGTCCTTTCGCGGTTCTTGCGTATCCGCCCGATGACCTCGGGTCTCGCCATGAGGTTGTAGAAGAAATTCTGGGCTTCACGCAGCGTGGGCATGGGCTTCCTTCAGGATCCGTTGGACGTGACGGACCTCGTCCAGGATCTCCTCCAGCGGCGGGATGTTCGCGTCGCGCTCGATCATGATCCCCGGAAGCGGCGTCATGGCCGCCAGCTCGTCGAGGAGCCTCCAGACGGGGGTGACGATCTCCGCCCCGTGCGTGTCGAGGATGAAATCCTTGCGCTTCCGTCGGTGGCCGGCGATGTGGACGTACGCGATCCGGTCCAAGGGCAACGCGCGCAGGTAGTCCAGTGGGTCAAAACCGAAATTGACCGAGTTCACGAAGATGTTGTTGACGTCCAGGAGGAGGCCGGCGCCGGATTCCTCGACGACGGCCCGCACGAAATCCCATTCCGTCATCTCCGCGGCCCCGGCGGGGGCGTAGTAAGAGATATTTTCCACGGCGTAGGGGATTTCCAAAAAATCCTGAACCTGCCGGATGCGCTTGGCGATGTGACGGACCGCCTCCCCCGTGAAGGGCAGGGGCACGAGGTCGTCGAACTGCACGCCGTGGTACGAGGAAAAACTGATGTGGTCGGAGGCGAGCGGGACCTGATGCGTCCGGATGAATTTCTTCAGTTGTTTCAGAAAAGGCCTGTTGAGCGGATCGAGGCTCCCCAAAGAGAGGCTGACGCTGTGGGCGACGACGGGAACCCGCTCGGCCAGCTCGCAAAAGTCGCGGTAAACCTTCCCGCCGATCTCCATGTAGTTCTCGGGGGCGACCTCGAACCATTGGAGCTCGGGCGGGAGGGCGGTGAGGAGGGAGCCGTAGTGCTCCCTCCTCAGCCCCAATCCAATCCCTAAGGGATTAATTCCCGCTGCAGCTCTTCTCGCCACAGGCCATCTCTTCCTTGACCTTCTTGTCGGACTTGGACTTATCCGTCTTGTCGGCCTTCGCGCCGTCTTCCTTGCAGGACTTATCTTTGCAGGACTTGTCTTTGCAGGTCTTGTCCTTGCACGACTTGTCCTTACAGGTCTTGTCGCAGCAGTGTTTTTCGCCCTTCACCTTCTCTTCCGTCGTCTTGCCTCGCTCATCCTTTTTCTCGTCGCCCTTGCTCTTCTCACCGGCCACGGGGGCTGTCGCCGACGCCTCCGTCTTCTTCTCTTCCTTGGCGAGCTGGTAGCCCGCCTTCAGCTCCTTGATCTTGAAAAACTCGCCGTTGGCCTCGGCTCCCTTGAGCGAGGCCATCGCCGTCCCGCCCATCATCAGGCCGGCGACGACGCCGCCGATAATGAGTTCCTTCTTAACGTTCGATTTCTTGGACATAGTGTCCCTCCTTATTGAAGGAGGTTGGATGCTTTATTTGGCGAAAAGTCTCAACTGAAAAATGTAATGATCTTGGTGACTTAAGATTAAAAATTCTTCATAATGGCCTCCGCTCTCGAGGCAATATGGCGAAAAGAGACGAGATCCCCCGCGTGGTGATGGCGGTGCCGCTGGCCTCCCCCTTCATCTATTGGAGGACGGTGGCGGCTCTCTTGGAGATGGAACGGCCTCTGGAGTCGGACCTGATGGTGTTTCAGGGCGCCCTGGTCGATCGAGCCCGGAATTACCTGGTCGATCAGATGCTCCATCACCCGCTGAACCCGACCCACATCTTCTTCTTGGATGCCGACATCGTGCCCGCG
>DATIGE010000022.1 GCA_035454885.1 bacterium | reverse complement strand
GGTTGCGGTCCGTACGTCATTTTCCTAGCCTTTTCCCCCCGACCGGTTCAGCAGGTCCGAGAGCCTCTGGGCCGCGATCTGGCTCTGGGCCTGCCCGGTGGTGAATCCAGACCCCTTTGAGGCCATCTCGGCCCGGGCCTCGGCCAACCCCAAGGCGCGGACCTGGGCGGGCGAGGGGTAGAGATCGATCATCTTCTTCAAGTCTTCCTTCACCTGCCGGCTGATCTTGTAGATGCCGCCCGAAAAGAATGTCGGCTTGACCTCGTCAAAGATGGTCCGGAACTCTTTTTCGGTAAAATAGACGGCCGGGAGGAGATGGGTCTTCAGGAGAGTCTCCATCTCCTTTTCGGGCCAATCGCCCTCGCGGAGGAGCATGGGGTCGAAGGGGCGGCCCACCGGACCGCAGTAGCGGTAATTGGCCTTCGACATCCATTGTTCCTCCGTCAGGCGGTAACTCCCATCGGGCTGGAGGGAATCATTGAAGGAATCCACCCAATCGGTCAGGGTGTGCTTGGTCTCGTCCACGAATCCCGTGCAAAAAAGGTAGACGAGGTCGTTCCGATTGGCGAACGAAATGCATTTCTTGCCGTCGGGACCGGTCTGCGAAACGGCGGCCCAGATGGCCTTCACGGCCCGAACAGCTTGTTCTTTGGGTTGAGAAGGAGGCATGGTCGAAATATATCGTAATTTCAGAGGCTTGTAAACGAATCCTTAGGCGTACTGCGCGGCCAAGCTCTGCGTGGGATCAGCCGCCAACGGATTCGGGCCACCCGAAACACGCGCCGCATCCTTGGCAATCTCCATCCCGCCCGCAATGGACGAAGGGCCTCCATGAGAGAGGGTCGGACCGGTCGTATGCGTCGTAGAGGGGACATGGGACATAGGAACAGCCTCCGATTGTCCTGATTATCGGAGTATCTCTCCTTTCGAGTTTCGCGTCCCGTCAAAACCTACTGATTCCGCTTGCCGATCAATTGGCTCAGACGGTCGGCGATAGTACGACTCTGAGCCGGCCCTTGCGCATAGCCCGTCGCGGCGGGGGGGGTGGGGGAGGGGCCGAGCGGTCCGGCCTGGCCTTTTTGCTGCGCCCTGAGTTGATAGACCCCCAACTGGAGGATGCGGCGGGGCGAGGCGTAGGTGTTCACGAACGTCGTCCATTCCTGCTTGAGCTCGCGGCCAATGACGTATTTGCCGTCCTTCTTGGGGAGCGTCTTCTTGACCTCGGCGATGATCTTCCCCCAGTCGTCCTTCGAAAAGTAGACACAGGGCTTCAGTTTGTTCCAGACCAGGTCGTTCAACTCGTCTTCGCCCCATTCCCCCTCGCGGATCGTCATGGGGTCGTAGGGCGTGGCGATGGGGCCCGCGTAGTGGAACTCCGCCTTGGCCATCCACTGTTCCTCGGTCACGAGGTAGCCGCCGTTGGGGAGGAGGGAATCTTGAAAGGCGGCGACCCAGTCCTGCATCGAGTACTTGTCATCGTCCACGAGGCCCGACCACCAATGGTATTCCAAATCGGCCCGGTTCCGGATGACGATGAGCTTCCGGCCGTCAGGCCCTGGCTTGGCGACTTTATTCCAGATTTTTTGAAAGACCTGTCGGGATTTTTCCTCGGGCATGAAACCATCGTATCCAAGAGCCGGGAAAGGGTCAATTTTTCAAATTCATTGCACGGAAAGAGCCCATTATATATAGCAGTGCGCTCTTGATTTCGGCAGCGTAGCTCAGTTGGTAGAGCAGGCGGTTCATACCCGCCGTGTCGGGGGTTCGAATCCCTCCGCTGCCACCATTGATAGTTAAGGGGATATACCGCTCTCCCCTTAACAACCCCATCTGAAAACCGGGATCGGATCGTTCGCTCCGTCGTCCCGACCGGCTAAGCCGGTTCGGGTCGTACTCGCTCACTATGAAACCAATCGTTGCCATCGTCGGCCGGCCCAACGTCGGCAAATCCACACTCTTCAACCGTTTGGTCGGAGGGCACCGGGCCATCACGCTCGACGAACCCGGCGTCACGCGCGACCGCCACTACGGCCACGCGCACTGGGACGCGCGCGAGTTCGTCGTCGTCGACACGGGCGGGCTTTTTCTGGACGAGCAGGGGAAGGGCGCGATCGAAGACAAGATCCGCGAACAGGTGGACCTGGCCATCGGTGAGGCGGACGTCATTCTCTTCGTCATGGACGCCCGCGAGGGGCTGCTGCCCGACGAGGCGGAGATCGCGCAATACCTTCGGCGATCGGGCAAACGCGTCTTCTTCGTGGCCAACAAGATCGACGGCCCGAAGAACGAAGAGACCCTCACGGAGTTCTTCTCGCTGGGCGAGGACGTCCTGCCGGTCTCCGCCGAGCACGGTTACAAGGTCAATGACCTCTTGGATCGAGTCGTCGCGCCGTGGCCAAAACTCGAAGAAGAGGTTGAGGATACGGCGCCCAAACCCATCCGCCTCTCCGTCATCGGCCGGCCGAATGTGGGCAAGTCCTCGCTCTTGAACCGTCTCCTGGGAGAAGACCGCCTGGTCGTCCACGACGCCCCGGGCACCACCCGGGACGCCATCGACACGCCCGTCACGGTGGACGGACGCGACTATCTCCTCATCGACACCGCGGGCATCCGCCGCCGCGGGACGTGGGCTTCCAAGGTCGAACGTTATTCCGTGCTGAACTCCCTCAAGGCGATCGAGCGTTCGGACGTGTGTTTGCTCGTCTTGGACGCGACCGAAGGCATCCATAAACAGGACGCGCACGTGGCGGGTTACGCCCAGGAGGCGCGCCGGGGCGTCGTGGTCCTTTGGAACAAGTGGGATCTCATCCCGGCCAAGGATCGAAAGTCGTTTTTCACCAAATACGAGGACGAGCTCCCGTTCTTCGCCCACGCGCCGGTGCTCGCCGTTTCGGCCAAGACCGGCGAGGGTTGCGACACCGTGTGGCCGGCCGTGAACCGGCTTTACGACGCCTGCGGGTTGCGCGTGCCGACGAGCGACGTCAACCGGGCCTTCGAGGGGCTGATCGGTGCCCACAACCCTCCGGTCTTCAAGGGCAAGCCGGTCAAGTTCTTCTACGCGACGCAAACGGGCGTCCGCCCGCCGACCTTCATCATCTTCGTGAGCGAGCCCAAAGGCGTGCATTTTTCGTTCAAGCGATATTTGGCCAACGGGTTCCGGAGGACCTTCAACTTCGGAGGGGCGCCGATCGAGATCCTATTCCGAAGAAAGAGACGATGATCATCAGCCCTGTTTTTCCCCCGTCATCAATTCCTTCTTGATGAGGTTGTAGGCGGTCTTGCGGATCAGGTAATCCGAGTGGCTCAGTCCCGGAACGAGGACGTTCTTCATGTACGTCACGCCCTCGGGGATATCGAGGATCGAGCTCTTGTAAAAACACACGCGGTCTTCCTTGGAATAGATCGAGACAAAACGCACGTGCTTGGGCCAGGCCCCTTTCTGAAGTTTCCGGATGAAGGGCGACATCGGGTACATCTGCCAGAGGCTGCGCGAGAAGATGGCGAGCGGCGAAAAGATGCCGACCAGGGCCCACGGATTCCCTCCGTGCGGGGTGCCGAGCGTGATCAAGGTGCGGACGCGTTGAGCCCCGCCGAGACGCTTGACGTAGTAGCGCCCGATGAGACCGCCCTTGGAATGCCCGATCACGCTGATCTTCTTTAGATCGTAGCGCTGGCAGAGACGTTCGACCTTGTCGTGGACGAGCTGGGCCATTTCCTCGATGCAACGCGTATTGAACGTGTCGAACATGCCTCCCAGGTTGAAACTGAAGACGCCGAAGCCGTCCTTGCGGAGCCGGCGCTCCAGTATGCTGAAGACCCTCCGTGTCGCGCCAAACCCGTAGAGGAGGAGGACCGGATGCTGGCATCGGCTGAAATCCGTCAGACGCTCGACCTTGTTTCCCTCCATGGCAAGCTTGACGTAGGTCAGCGTCGTGTTGAGATCCCTCTTGGTCTCCTTGGCATATTTCTTGAGTCGCTCGACCAAGTTTGTGCCATTTCGAGACATCATGATGGAAACACCCCTCAGAAATAGTATAATCCGGAATCCATCGATGTGCTCCATTTAGAAGCACATATAAGAAAAAATAAATGAAATCAGCATGCTAGTCAATTGACAAACCGCGTCTTTTAAGGCAGCCAAAGAAGATGCCGACTTACAAGCAGCGTCCTCATCTCCGGAAATCCGACGCCCCTTTGCCGCTTTATCGCCCCATCGACCGCCTCGCGATCCGTGCGATGGAGAATCGCCGTAAACTCGCGCCGATCCTGGCCGTGGCCGGCGTCCTCTTGGTCCTCTTCGCCGGCCTTAAGGCGTATTCGTCCTATTACCAGGGCAAGGCCTCCGCGCTCCTCAACAAGGGGGAGTTAGAGGTCCTGGCCAAGGACTACGGGCGCTCCAATGCCGCCAAGGTGGCGCGCATCCGCCTCGGCAAGCTGGCCCTGGACGGTAAGGAATATGACCGCGCCATCGACTGGTATGCGCCCCTCGCTTCGGACGCTTCGGCGCCGGACCTGCTTCGAATCGCCGCCGGGCAGAATCTCGCGCTCGCCTACCTGAGAAAGGGCGAGGCGGCCAAGGCCGCAGAGCTCTTGGACCGGACCGCACGGGACCCGAAGAACGCGAACGCGGATTATACCCAACTGCTCTTGGCACGGGCGCAGGAAGTGAGCGGAAACAAGGACCAGGCGTTCGCGATCTACCACACCCTGTCCGAGGGAGCGAAGGAGCCGAGCGTCAAACTCGAGGCCCGGGAGAGAGAAAAATGGCTGGAACCAGAAACCCGACCCGCCGCGCCGTCTCCCTCGCGCTGATCGTCCTCAGCCTCAGCCTCGCCGCGGCCCTCTGCCAAGGCGAGGCCCACGCGTGGAAGAACGTTCCGCTCAAGGAACGGCGCGTCGAGAAGCTGCCCTACAGCCCTCAATGGGTCTCGGCGCTCAAAAAGGGCAAGTTCTTCAAATACAAACGCAAGGAAAACGCCTCGCCCCTCGTGCATGGAGACCTGATCTTCGTCGGCTCCGACGGCGGCTACTTTTACGCCATGAAGAAAAAGAACGGCGGCAAGGAGTGGCGCTTCAAGACCACGGGTCCGGTCAACTCCGCGCCTGCCTTCTGGAACGACCGGGTCCTCTTCGGGGACGACGACGGACGGATCTACGCGGTGTCGATCCCCGACGGCAAGGAGGCATGGAGGGCGGAACTGGGCTCTGAGATCCTTTCCGCCCCGGCCGTGGGCGGCGATCGCGTCTACGTTGCGACCGCGGAAGGGAAGGTCTCAGCCCTGAGTGCTGCGGACGGCCGTCTTCTCTGGGAGGGCGGAAGAAAGAGGGAGTTCACGGGCCGGATTCAGATGACCATCCGTGGCAACGCCTCCCCGGCGCCGGACCCTTCGGGCGACCGGGTGTTCGTGGGCTATTCGGACGGCGTCGTGCAGGCCCTGTCCGCCTCGGGGGGAAAGGTCCTTTGGGAGAAATCCCTCGCCCAGGAGAAGGCCAGGGGGTTCAGTGACGTCGACGGCACGCCCTTGGTGGAGGCCGACCGCGTTTACGTTGCGACTTTCGACGGCGGGCTTTACGCGCTCTCCAAGCAGAACGGCAAAGTCCTCTGGAGCCAACCGCAGGGCAGCGGCGTCCGCCTCCTGGCGGCGGGTGACCTCCTCGTCGCCGCCGCGTCGAACGGGCATCTGATCGCCTACCAGAAGAAGGACGGAACCCGCGTTTGGGATTCGCCGATCGGACGCGGGGCCCTGACCGCCCCCGTCGCCTATAAAGACCTGATCGCGGTGGGACTCTCCGACAAGACCATGAACTTCGTGGACGCGGAGGACGGGCACGTGATCGCCCGACGCTTCGCCAGAAAGGGAATCTATTCCGATCCGGTGGTGGATGAGGACAGGATCTACTATCTCTCCAACGGCGGGCGTCTCTACTCGCTGCGCTTGGTCCGCTGATTCACTGGCTTTGGGAGATCAAGCCGGGAACGGCCTCCTTGAAACGCACAAATTCCGGATCGTTCCTGAAACCCTTGTTTCCCTTGAGGCTCTTGAGGACCTTCCCGTATTGGTCGGCCACCTTCTTGGCCGCAGCCTCGCCGTGGGCCGCACGGATGTTGTAGAGAACACGCGCGACGACATGCTCCAGGGTCCCGCTTTCCTCGTTGTCCAGATCGAGGTCCAGGAGAAGTTCGATATCGTCGGCCGAGGCCACCCAGCCGACGCCATAGGTCAGGCGCGCGTTGTAGAGGACGTCGAAGAAGGCGCTGGCCGCGCGCTGCTTCCAGGCCGGGAGATGGATCGATGCCTCGATCAAATGGAAAAGATCGTGCCAGGGATATTCCGCCGGGGACGCCCAGCGGTTGTGCATGCGGATCTTCTTGAGCGGCATGCCGACGCCGTGAAATCCGCCCAGATGAAGCTGGTTCACGGTCGCGGCCGGGATTTCCCCCCCCGCGAAGCAGGGGGCGATGGCGCGCTCGCCCAGGCAATACCGGAGGGCGGACTCGATGAACGTGCAGGAGGCGATACGCGCGACGGTGAATCCACCGCGCGTCCCGTAAAAATAGAGGCCGTAGGGCATCAGATTTTGGTGGACCATGAACAGCGAGTGCAGATCGAAGAGGTCGCTCCGGCAGCGGATCTCAAGCACGTCCCTCGACTGCGGGTGCTGGTCCTCCAGCTGTTTCGCGATCGCCTCCGGATCGGCCTTTTGGCCCGACAGGGGATCGTGCTGCCACCGCTCGTCCACGATGGGGCGGAAGAGGCGGGAAACGCCGAACGGCGCCACCGAGATGTTTGTTTTCCCGTGTTCCTGCTCGATCGCGTCCGCCCAGGCCCGATGAACGGAAAAAAGGAGCTCGTCGGCGATATGGCGCATGGGCGCCCCGTATTCGACCAGTTCGAGCAGGGCCTGACGGTCGCTGGACAAAAGGAACGGAGTCTCCTCCGTGAGCGAGGACTGAAGTTGCCCCAAGAAGCCCGCATGAAGCCCGGCGACCAGGGGGGGATAGACCAAAGGGAGAATCGACGTCATCTCGAGCCGCTATCGTTAGAAGATTCAGAAAGTTGCGTGGCTTCGCCACGTATTTGACAAAGCGAAACCTCCCTGCTAACCCTCCGCCATGGCAGCCCCCCAGATCCCGATCGCCTACACTTTTGACGACGTTTTGCTCCTCCCGGGGGAGAGTTCCGTGCTTCCGACCGACGTCGATACCGGCGTCAAGCTCACCGAAAAAATCTCTCTCACCATCCCGCTGATCTCGGCCGCGATGGATACGGTGACCGAGAGCAAGACCGCCATCGCCATGGCGCGCCTGGGCGGTCTCGGGATCATCCATAAGAATCTGACGCCCGAGGAGCAGGCCCTGGAGGTCGAAAAGGTCAAGAGGGCCGAGTCGGGGATGATCCTGGAGCCGGTCACGATGACCCCGGACCAAAAACTGGGCGAAGCCGCCCAGCTCATGAAGAAGCACGACATCTCCGGCGTGCCCATCATCGTCGGCAAGAAGGTGGTGGGAATCCTCACGCACCGCGACCTGCGCTTTCAAAAGAACCTGAACCAGAAGATCGAGGACGCCATGACGAAGGAGGTCGTGACGGCCAAAGAAGGGATCACGATCGAGAAGGCCAAGGAGATCCTCCAAAAGAACCGGATCGAGAAGTTGCCCGTCGTCGATGCCCAAGGGAACCTCAAGGGGCTCATCACGATCAAGGACATCGAACAGGCCCTGCGCTATCCCAATTCCTGCAAGGACGAGCTGGGGCGTCTCCGCGTGGGCGCGGCGATCGGCGTCGGCAAGGTCGCCCTCGACCGCGCGGAGATCCTCATCAACGAAGGGGCCGATCTCATCATCATTGATACCGCTCATGGTCACTCGCGAAGCGTGATCGATACCGCAAAGGAGTTCCGTGAACGCTTCGCCAAGGTCGCGCTGGTCGCCGGCAACGTCGCCACCGCCGACGGGGCCGAGGCCCTGATCAAGGCGGGAGTCCATGCGATCAAGGTGGGCGTCGGTCCCGGGTCCATCTGCACGACGCGCGTCGTCTCCGGCGTGGGCGTCCCGCAGTTCACGGCGATCCTCGAGTGCGCCTCCGTCGCCAACCGCTACCAGATCCCGCTCATCGCGGACGGCGGCATCAAGTTTTCCGGCGACATCACCAAGGCGATGGCGGCGGGCGCCACGGCCGTCATGGCGGGCGGACTCTTCGCGGGCACGGACGAGGCGCCGGGAGAGACGATCCTGTACCAAGGCCGGTCCTTCAAGACCTATCGCGGCATGGGCTCCTTGAACGCCATGCGCAGGGGGAGCAAGGACCGTTATTTCCAGGAAGGCGTCACCGACGCCTCCAAGCTCGTTCCCGAGGGGATCGAAGGCATGGTCCCGGCGCGCGGGCCCATCTCCGACCAGATCCACCAACTGATCGGCGGACTCCGCTCCGGCATGGGTTACGTGGGCGCGGCGAACATCGCCGAGCTCCGCAAGAAGGCGCGGTTCGTGCAGATCACGTCGGCGGGGCTCAAGGAGAGCCACGTGCACGACGTGACGATCACCAAGGAATCGCCGAATTACCGGTTGGAATGATGGCATCCCGCGTTCTCATCCTCGATTTTGGTTCCCAATACACGCAGTTGATCGCCCGCCGCATCCGCGAGGAGAAGGTCTACTGTGAGATCCATCCCTGCAACGCCCCCCTGGCGAAGATCCGCGAGTTCGCGCCCCAGGCCATCGTCCTCTCCGGGGGGCCTTCGAGCGTCTATGAGGCCGATGCCCCGTCCGCGGCGGTCGAGATCCTGGACCTTCAGGTCCCGATCTTGGGGATCTGTTACGGTATGCAGTGGCTTTCCCAGACACTGAAGGGCAAGGTCGAGGCCGGCCGCGTCCGCGAATACGGTCCCGCCAAGATCCGCATCGTGAAAAAGTACGGCATCTTCGAGGGCTTTCAAGACGACGAGACCCCGGTGTGGATGAGCCACGGGGATCACGTGACGGTCCTCCCCGCGGGTTTTGAGAGCTACGCCCAGAGCGGGGGCGGGCTTCAGGCCGCGATCGGCGATCCGCGCCGCAAGATCTACGCCCTGCAGTTCCACCCGGAGGTCCATCACACCCCGCGCGGGCGGGACTTGCTCAAAAACTTCCTCTTCAAGGTCGCAGACCTCAAGGCCGACTGGTCGATGGAATCCTTCGTCGATCAAAAGACCCGCGAGATCCGCGCGCAGGTGGGAGACGGGCACGTGATCTGCGCGGTCTCCGGCGGCGTCGATTCGTCGGTGATGGCCGCCCTGATCCACAAGGCGGTGGGCCGACAGCTCGATGCGCTCTTCATCGACAACGGGCTGCTTCGGAAGAACGAGGGGAACAGGGTTCTGGATCTTTTTCAAAAGAACATGCAGGTCCCCTTGAAAAAGATCGACGCCGCCGAGAGATTCTTGGAGAAATTAAGGGGGGTCGAAGACCCCGAAAAAAAACGAAAGATCATCGGCAACGAATTCATCGCCGTCTTCGAGGACGAGGCCAAACGCCACTCGGAGGCCAAGTTCCTGGCCCAGGGCACGCTCTACCCGGACGTCATCGAAAGCGTCTCCTTCCGCGGGCCGTCGGCCGTCATCAAGAGCCACCACAACGTGGGCGGCTTGCCGGAGCGGATGCACCTGAAGCTCATCGAACCGTTCCGGGAGCTCTTCAAGGACGAGGTGAGGGCGATCGGCCGCCTGATCGGCGTTCCCGATGAGATCATCGACCGCCAGCCCTTTCCCGGCCCCGGACTCGCCGTGCGCATCTTGGGGGAGGTCACCCAGGAGCGTCTCGAGATCCTGCGCAACGCCGACGACATCGTCGTCTCGGAGATCAAGGCCGCCGGGCTCTACACGAAGATGTGGCAGTCGTTCTCGGTGCTCCTGCCGGTCAAGACCGTCGGGGTGATGGGGGACAATCGGACCTACGAGAACGTCATCGCCGTCCGCGCCGTGGAGAGCCAGGACGGCATGACCGCCGATTGGGTGCGGCTGCCTTACGATCTTCTCGCCGTGATTTCCGCCCGTGTGATCAACGAGGTGAGGGGAGTGAACCGCGTCGTCTACGACATCTCCTCGAAGCCGCCCGCCACGATCGAGTGGGAGTGATCAAGGGGTCGCCCTAATCGTTCGAATCGGAATGGGGCACTGGGCGAGGAATCGCTCTCCGTCCCAACGCCCCACGGATGCCGTCGCAATCGTCAATTCGTCAAAGAAGCCCGGCCCCATTCCGCAGGTGCGGCGGTACGAGGCCATGACATGCGGGTCGTAGTCCTTCAGGATCTCTCCTCGCAGGGGCCAGTGCCCGTTGGCCTTCATCCACCGGAGTTGCGCCATCAAGAGCGCCAGTCCGACGTGGCGGATGACGCCGTCGCCCTCCATGACCCGCTTGCGGACGCGGTCGCAACGCATGCGAATTCCCTCGCCCCGGCCGGTCAGCCAGGACAAGGCGATGCCTTCGCACGTTCCATCCAAGGCACGGACCAGGGCAAACCAGGGCACGGCCTCAAACGGGATCGTGGCGGAGAGAAAGTTTTCGAATTCACGATGCAACTCCCCCTCCAAGACCCGGCGCGCGTGGGGGATGTCCGCACCCTCGATCACGACAGGAAACGGCACGCCGTTGCGGCTCAAAACCGCGTGCAGCGGCGTGAAGTCCGGCGTCGACCGCAGGACAAACTGGGGAGCGACTGCGGAAACGGCCACGGAAGAGGTGAGGAGGTTCCCGCCGGTCAGACCGGTCCAGAGGGAGCCCAGGCGTGAGAGAAGGGCGTCGAACATGCCCGCGTTATCGGCAATTTCCTAGGAAGGTTGCGTCTTCGGCCCGTAGGGACAGAGCTTCAATACCGGACACCGGGGGCAATCCGGCTTGCGGGCGTAGCAGCAGCGGCGCCCGTGCCAGATGAGGACGTG